>NZ_JBMXVQ010000019.1:0-27829 GCF_053999135.1 Caminibacter sp. | reverse complement strand
CAGTTTTTTCCTTTACTGGCAAAAGTTTCGGTATTTACTTTAAATTCTCCCTTTTCTAGTTCTACAAATTCTTTAATTTGTATATTAAAAAGTTTTGCCGGATTTGTAGATACCAGTTTTGTTATTGTTTCTGCAGGAAGAGGCAGTGAATAAGCTAACTGTGTAAATATATCGAGTTTGCTGATTCCAAAATCCGCTTCTTCAAACGGTATGTCTTTTTGGTTTGTTGCTATATGATTGGAAGATATGAAATCAATTTCTTCTTTTTTACATGCGTTAAGCAGAGCTTCTTTATCTTCCTCGCTTCTTAAAGGCGGAAACGTTTTAAAAAGGGTATTGAAATTTTGTAAATTCTCATCGGTAAAATATAAATTGTCTATACACACATCAATATAAGTGTGAGAGGGTCTGTTTTTTAGGATTTCCAGGGATTCTTTTGTCGTAATACTTTGAAACACTACTTTTGCCTTAAAGTGGTTGGTCAGTTCTAAAATTTTTGCTACTTCTATACTTTCGGCATAACTTGGAATTCCGCTAACTCCCATATGGTATGCTATTTCGCTGTCGTTCATAACCCCTTGGCTTAAAGATTTGTTGTTACAGTCCACAAAAACCGGAATGTCTAGAAATTCGGCATATTCGAAAACTCTTTTTATCAGATTCATATCTTCATCCGAATTTATAAAAATAGCGCTTGCTCCTTTATTTTTAAGAATAGAGATTTCGCTAAGTTTACCTTCATGTATTCCTTCAATCGCTACAAAAAGTTTAAAGTTTTCTTCATTTGCCCTTTTTAAATTGTAAGCCAGGTGAAGTTTGTCAAAAATGGGTTTGTGTTTTGGTATCATTAAAGCGGCTTCAACTCCCCCGTTTTTTGCAGAAGCGGCTATTCTTGCAACGCTTTCGGAATTTTTAACGTTTAAATCAAAGCTTTTTGGCACTTTTATTTTCATAATCAGCCTTTTTTAAATATAATTTTAACTAAAAAAGGGCTTAAATGAGCTTAATGTTTTTGATAAACGTAATTGTATTATCGGTTGTGGTGGCCTATTTCGCTTACAGGTTTGGATACAACCATTGGGTGTTTTTGATTATATCTTTATTGTTTTCCCCTGTTATAGGTTCTCTTTTACTGGCATTGTGGGATTATTATAAAACGTTTATTAAGGGAAGAGCATGAAAGAAAAATTTATGAAAATATTAAAGGAGAGCTATTATAACCTTTCGGCTAACGATGAAAAAATTTTCAATGAGATTATGCAGGATAACGGGCTTGGAAAATGCAAACCTAAATTTAACCTATGGGCTTTTATTTTCGGGTGGTTTTATCTTCTGTACAGAAGAATGGCTATAGAGGCTATGGCGGTATTGGTGGTTTCTTTGATGGTTGGTTATCTTATGGCTTATGCTAAGCTTCATCCTCTATTGGTATTGGCTGTTATTATTTTTACCAATTCTTTACTCAGCGGCTTTTGTTACTATTTTCTTTATCTTAATAAACTCGGCAGGGATATAGATTACTGCGGGGAGTTTAATACGGATATCGAATGTATGAAAAAAAGGGCGAAACCGAAAATAACTTATGTGATAATAGCCGTTTTAATTATACTTATTTTGATTTGGCCTTGGATTTACGCTATTGTAACGGGGGTTAGTTTAAAAACATAATTTGATATAATTTCGTAAAAAAGGCGTAAAATGAAGAAAAAAGTTTTAATAATCGGAAGCGGTGGAAGAGAGTACAGTATCGGATATTTTATGAAAGACGAAGCGGAAATTTTTTATGCCCCCGGAAACGGCGCTACTGAAGAGTTTGCCACTAATATAGATATTAACGATTTTGAAGAACTTGCCAAATGGGCAAAAGAGAATAAAATCGACCTTACAGTCGTAGGGCCGGAAGACCCTTTGGTAAAAGGAATAGTGGACGTATTTAAAAAACACGGACTTACAATTTTCGGACCTTCTTCCAAAGCCGCCCAGCTTGAAGGAAGTAAAGTTTATATGAAAAATTTTTTAAAAAAATATAATATTCCGACTGCCAGATATATCGAAACGGATAATAAAGAGGAAGCTTTTGACTTTATAGATTCTATGGATAAACTTCCAATAGTAGTAAAAGCCGACGGGCTTTGTGCCGGAAAAGGCGTTATAATTGCCGAAAGTAAAGACGAAGCTAAAAAAACGGTTGAGGATATGCTCAGCGGAAAGGCTTTTGGGGATGCCGGTAAAAAAGTAATAGTGGAAGAATTTTTAGACGGATATGAGCTTAGTATGTTTGCTATCTGTGATGGGGAGGATTTTGTTTTGCTTCCGGCGGCTCAAGACCACAAAAGACTACTTGACGGAGATAAAGGTCCAAATACGGGAGGTATGGGTGCATATGCGCCAACACCTCTTGCTACGCCGGAACTTTATGAAAAAGTAAAGACGAGAATAATTCGCCCGACTCTTGAAGGTATGAAAAAAGAGGGAGCACCTTTTGAAGGAGTGCTGTTTATAGGGCTTATGATTGTAGATAATGAACCGTATGTACTTGAATATAACGTCAGATTTGGAGACCCGGAATGCGAAGAGCTTATGGCTCTTATTGACAGCAGCGTTTATGATATGTTGAAAAACGCTGCTACAAAACAGCTTGACAAGATAGACGTTAAAATTAAAGATATGGTGGCTGTGGGAGTGGTTTGCGCTTCTAAAAACTATCCGTACGGCAGCAGTGAACCTGCGGAGATAAAAGTAGACGATTTAAGTGATTGCAACGGATATATAGCGTATGCCGGCGTTAAAAAAATTGACGGGAAACTTATGGCCACAGGCGGAAGGGTGCTTGTTTGTGTCGGGTTTGGAAAAGATGTTGAAAAAGCCAGAGACGAAGCTTATAAAATTGTGGATAAAGTTCATTTTGACGGAAAAAAATATAGAAAAGATATAGCGTATCAGGCAATTGCCAAAAGAGGATAAGAGTGAAGAGCGAAGAAATTCTAAATAAGATTGAAAGAGAAGGGCTTAAGCCCGCTTCTTTAATAAAAAGAGTAATTGCGATGAGTATAGACGATTTTTTAATCTCTTTTTTAGTAGTTTTATCTTTTTGGGACCTTTTTTCGTCTGCTAAAACGTATGAAGAGGCAATAATTTTAGTAGATAAACTTTTTGTATATATTTTTTTGGCTTATACTCTTTATCATTGGATTTTTGTTTTTTTATACGGTAAAACGGTTGGCAAGATGATTGTAAAAATAAGAGTGGTGGATGAAAACACTTTTGACAATCCATCTGTTATCAATTCTTTAATAAGAAGTATAATGAGAAATTTTGATGAGATGTTTTTTTATCTCGGAATGCTTTATGCCGTGGTAGACCCCTTAAACAGGGCAATTCATGATATAGTAGGGAGATGTGTTGTTATTGAGGATAATTAGTCTTTTTTTTGTTTTATTCTCTTTTTTGTTTTCAGATGTCAATATTTACGGGGCTGAAGTAAAAGAGATAAATAATACCATTATAATTAAAAATCCTGTGATTGTTTATAAAGGTATATTTATTCAGGCCAAAGAGGGCGTAATAATTGACAATAAAAAAGCCGTTTTAAAAAAAGATGTGGTGATTTTTTATAATGATGAAAAAATACTTGCCGATAAAATAGAAATTTTTTCAAAAGAGCATTTTGAGTTTAAAGAATTGTTTTTATATGATTCTAAAAGCGATGTTTGGTTTAAAAGTAAAGAGGGAAAATTAAAAAAGGGCGTTTTTGCTTTAAAAGACATTCAATTTTCAAGCTGTTGTGTTGAAAATCCTGATTGGTTTTTACTTTCAAAAAAGGCTTTTTATAATAAGAAGAAAAAGTCTTTAAAGCTTTATAATATAATTCTTTATCTTAACCAAACCCCCGTTTTATATATGCCTTTTTATTATACTTCTTTTGATAAACGCAGAAGAAGCGGTCTTTTAAAACCTGTATTTGGGATATCCAATAAAGAAGGGTTTTTATACTCTCAGCCTGTCTATTTTGTTTTGGGAGAGAAGGCGGATTTTGAAATAACACCTACTATAAGGACTCTTAGGGGATATGGGATTTATAATAAATTGAGATTTGTAGATTCTCCTTATTCTTATGGTGAAATAGAATTTGGAGGGTTTAAGGATAAGTCCGAATATGTTGAAGAAAACGATTTGGCATATACCAATCACTACGGATATTCCGTTTTATATAAAAGAAGCAGGGTGTTTGAAGATGACGAATTATATGTTAGTTTGAAGTATGCTAAGGATGTCGATTATTTTTATTTAAATGCATATAATTACGCTTTTGATACCTCTTATCTGGTGGATAAACTTATCACTTCCAAAATAAATTATATAAAAAATATAAATAACGATTATATTTTCGGATTGTATGCCAAGTATTTTATAGATACGACTAAAAAATCAAACGACGATACGCTGCAGATTTTTCCACAGTTTAATTTTCATAAATTTGAAAAAGAAGATTTCGGATTTTTATTAAATTCGTTTGATATTAATTTTTATAATTATTATTCTAAAAGCGCCCAAAAATATTATCTTTTTAATATTTTAGCGCCTTTAAGTTTAAATTTTAGGTTTTTTGATGATTATTTAAAATTAAAACTTACTCAGACTATAAACTATATTTCCGCAAATACATATTTTAATTCCCCCGAATATTTTTTTCAGTCTTACAGCAGTATAAAATTTTTTACATCCCTTGCTAAAAAGACAAATTCTTATTTTCATTCCATAGACCCTTATATTATCTTAAATATTAAAAATATTTCTAAAATTTCGGATACTCAAAAATATTTACGATATACGAAAGTTAATAACAATATAGAAATGGGGGTTTTTGAAATTTTTGAAAATCCAGATTTTTATATAGAGCATACTTTAAAACAGAGTTACGATTTGGATGTAAAGAAAAAAACCGATTTATATAATGACATTACGGTGCTAAAAGAGGGACTTACTCTAAAAGATACGTTAAAATACTCTTGGGATTTATATAAAGTGGTTTATAATTATGTAGAAGCTTCTACGAATATAGGAGAGTATTATTTTAAGCTGTCCAATCTGTATCAGGCTCAAACGGATATAACAGAAGCAGCTAGGAACTATATTTTCAGGGCGGAGAAAAAAATAAACTATAAAAAGCTGTATTTTGAGTATAATTATGATATGTTAAATAAATATGTAAAATATTTTTTACTTGGGGTAAGGCTTAATAAAAAATGTTGGCAATATGATTTAAACATAAAGAAAACAAGAAACCCTGTATTAAAAGAAAGCGGTATTTCATACAGGGATGATTATACAGTAAATTTTATGATAAATCTTTATCCTCTAGGAGGAGTTCAACAGTTATTTCAAATTAAAGGGAAAGAATGAAAACGGAAATTAAAGTGGGAATATTTGTATTGCTTGGGTTGATATCCCTTTTTTTTCTAACGTTTCAGATAAAATCTTTGGAAACGATAAAGCATAAAGGTTATACTCTTTATGCTATAGTCGCAGACGCAAGCGGCATAACTAAAAAATCAAAGGTAAAGCTAAGAGGGGTGGATATAGGTATAGTTGATAAAATGAATCTTTCAAGCAAAGGGGTTAAGCTTACCTTAATAATTAAAAAAGGCGTAAAAATACCGGTTGGTTCGAAAGTTACTATTGCTCAGGACAATATGCTTGGAGGAAAATTTTTAAAAATAATCCCTTCAGATTCTTTTGAATATTATTCGCCTGGAGATACGATTGATTCTTATTTAAAAACCGCTTCTTTGGATGAAATTATGAATAATGTCAATTTGGCTGTAAACGATATAAGAAATGTTATTAAAAAAGTAAATTCTGCTTTGGATAAAAATAAGATTAAAGAAGTTATGAATAATTTAAAAGAAGCCAGTGTTAAGTTAAATTCCATTTTGGCAAAAACGGATGCAAAACTGCCCGAAATTTTAAAAAACGCAAATGAATTATTGGTTGAATATAAAGAAGCGGGCAAGAAACTGCCTAAAGTCTTTGATAATGCAAATAAATTGATAAATTCTTATAAGGAAGCCGGGGATTCTTTAAAATCAAAGCTTCCTGAGATTTTAAAAAGAGTAAACCATCTGGCTGAGGTATTGGATAAAAAAACCCCCGAACTTATAAATGAGTATGTTAAAGTAGGAAAAAACGCTAATGAAGTTCTTGAAAAAAATAAAGAAAAAATTTCTCTAGCACTGACTAAAGCGGGTGAATTTTTTGGCAATGGAAGCGAAAGTTTCAAAAAAATAGACCAGTTTTTATCAAATGCGCAAAAATCTCAGATTATGGTTGATATAAACAGTTATTTTTTAAGCAAGGATAGCGATTTTGTAACCAACGCCAATATAGCTTATTTGCCTAATCCTACAAAATATTATATTTTGGGATTTACCTCAAGAAAGGATTATTCAAATAAAAAAAATCCTGATGACGATTCTTCAAAAACATATCTAAACGCCCAGATAGGAAAAAGATACGACAACTTTTTAATAAGAGGAGGTATTATAGAAAGTACCGGAGGAGTCGGAGTTGATTATTTTGCCGATAAAGACAGGGTGAAATTAAGTGCCGAAATTTATGATTTTAACAGTGAAAACGATGTAAGGGGAGATAATCCGCATATGAATTTTAAAGCCAGATATTTATATTTAAAACATCTGGAATTTTTAGCCGGGGTTGACAATATTTTAAATTCTGAAGCTAGAAGTTTCTTTTTTGGAATAGGTGTTAAATTTAAAGATAACGATTTAAAAACGATTATAAGCGGAGGTGCGACATCGTTTCTAAAATAGATGAAATTAAAGAAGCCTGCAGAATATTGGAAGTCCCTCCTTTAAGCAGTATGAAAGATATAAATGTAAAATACAGGCAAAAAGCTAAAAAATTTCATTCCGATAAAGGCGGAGATGATGAAGAAATGGCTAGAATAAACTGGGCTTATGGGGTCTTGAGGGATTATGTAAATAATTTTAAGTTTACTTTCAGTGAAGATGAAATATTAAAACAGTATCCCGGTGAATTTTTAAAAAAATTTAGGGTGTGAGTATGATTTTTGAAACAAGGGAAGAAGCTTTAAATAGACTTTTAGACGTTATAGATAAAGATATTATAAGGGACTGCGTTGTTCTTTCAGTTAGTAAAAGAGGAGTTTTTTACGCAAGGGAAATAGCTCTTAGAAACGGAATGCTTGAGGGTGATTTTCTTTTTATAGAAGAGGTAAAATCCCCTATTAATAAAGATACTTCTCTTGCAGCCATAAGCGAAACGAGGGATTATATTTTGATTCAGGAACTTATAGAGAGTTTTGAAATTACGGACGATTATCTTTTTGGAGAGATACAAAGGGTTTATGAAGAGAAAATTTTAGAAGATATACACCAAATCAGGGCGGGAGAGGGTATAATTTCACTTGAAGATAGAAATGTTTTGCTGGTGGATGAGGGTGCGAGTACGGGACTTACCCTTTTATGCGCCGTTAAAAGTTGCATTAATAAAAAAGTAGCGTCTATAAACGTAGCTATACCCGTAATTGCTAAAGAAACAGCCGAAATGGTTGAAAAAATAGTGGATAATACTTTTTTTGTTAAGGTAATAGAAGATTATGTTTCTACAGATTTTTATTTTAAGGAGTATAAATGAGTTGTGAAATAGATATAAAAATAAACGGGAAAGAACAAAAACTTGTTTTAAATAAAGTGGCCAGACAGGCTGACAGTTCCATTTGGTGGCAGGAGGGGAATACCGTAATGCTTGCCACTCTTACGTATAATCCAGATGAAGTTATTGAAGAGGACTTTGTTCCTTTGGCTGTTCAGTATGTTGAAAGGGCGTATGCGGTAGGAAAGATTCCTGCCGGATTTGTAAAAAGAGAACAAAAACCCGGAGATTTCGAAACATTAACGGCTAGAATAGTAGATAGGAGTTTAAGACCTCTTTTTCCAAGAGAGTACGGATATGATACTATTATTACTATAATGGCTTTAAGCGCTGATGAGGATAGCGATTTGCAGGTTGCAGCAATGAACGCGGCTGCCGCTTGTATGTATATGAGCAGTCTTCCTTTTGCTAAAATGGTTCATGGAATAAGAGTTACAAGAATAGACGGAAAAATAATATTCAATCCTACGTTATCTGAACTTGAAAAAGGCGATTTTAATCTTTTTGTAACCGGTACGAAGGATGAACTGTTAATGATTGAATACGCATCCCAGGGGCAAGAAGAAATTGAAATTATTCCTGTTGAAGATGTAATGCTTGATGGTGCCCCTATAGAAAATACGGTTGTAAAATACCGTATTAATGAAATAGTGGAAGATGAACTGGTTGAAATTTTAAAACAGGCTCAGGAAAAGATAAAAGAAGGAGCCAAGGTTTATGAAGAAGCTCTTCAAAGTTTCGTAAAACCTAAGATTGAATTTGAAGAGAGAAAAGAAGTTGATTTAACGCCTTATATTAAACTGATAAAAGAAAAATATGCCGATGAGCTAAGAGAAATTATTAAGCATTTAAGTAAAAGCGAAAGAGACTATCTTTTAAAACAGTTTGCCAGAAAAATTGCCAAGGCTTTGGAAGAAGAAGAAAATTTTGAGGCTATTTTAAAAGCGGTTAAAGAGGTAAAAAGGGAAATTGTAAGAGGTATGATTTTGTATGAGGGAATAAGAGCCGATGGCAGAAAACTGGACGAAATAAGACCAATTACCATTGAAACAAACGTTTTACCAAGAGCTCACGGAAGCTGTCTGTTTACAAGAGGGCAAACCCAGGCTCTGGCCGTAGCTACAAGAGGCGGAGATATGGATGCTCAGGTTTATGCGAACTTGACGGATAAAGAAGAAAAACTTGAAAAATTTATGCTTCATTATAACTTCCCTGCGTTTGCCGTAGGTGAAGCGGTAAGACTAGGACCTCCTAGCAGACGTGAGCTAGGACACGGAAATCTTGCCAAACGGGCGATAGAACCTCTTTTAGACCCTGAATTTGATGAAACGGTAAGGGTGGTTAGCGAAATTCTTGAAAGTAACGGAAGCAGTTCCATGGCCACCGTCTGTGCTTCGTCACTTGCTTTAAAAGCGGCAAAGGTACCGCTTCTTAAACTTGCGGCGGGAATTGCTATGGGACTTGTGAGCGAAGGTGATAAATACGCTATTTTAACGGATATTATGGGGCTTGAAGACCATGACGTGGATATGGATTTTAAAGTTGCCGGAACGTTTGATGGAATTACCGCTATGCAGATGGATATAAAACTTGGCGGAATCAGTCTTGAGATTTTAAAAGAGGCTTTATATCAGGCAAGGGATGCCAGGGCGTTTATACTTGAACTTATGGAAAAAGCGGCGAAAGAAATAAAATATAACGAAGAGGTTCTTCCAAAAAGCGTCAGCTTTAAAGTCGAACCTGATAAAATTATAGATATTATAGGAACGGCGGGAAAAACCGTAAAAGAAATTATCGCTAAATTCGGGATTACAATAGACCTCGACAGGGAAACCGGAAAAGTTAAGATATACGGTGAAAATTATGACGATATGCATGCGGCAAAAGATTATATTTTAAATGTTATTTGTAAAGACGATACCCCTAAAATCCCTGAATTTAAAGTGGGCGAAATAATAGAAGGGACTATTAAAAGAATAGTGCCTTTTGGAATGTTTGTAGAAATTGCCCCGGATGTGGAAGGACTTTTACATGTAAGTAAACTTAACGGAAAAAGACCGGATGATTTTGAAGAAGGACAGAAAATAAAAGTAAAAGTTCTCTCTCAAAGCGGATTTAAAATAGAACTTGCTCTTGCGGAGTGAATAATGTTTGAAAAATATCCTTTTGAGAAATTAAACGAGCTTTTGCAAAACATACCTCATCCCGATGAGGTTATTTCTTTGACTATAGGAGAGCCTCAGTTTGAAACCCCTAAATTTATTCAAGATACACTGTGTCAAAATGCTAAACTTTTAAATAAATATCCAAAAACGGCGGGAGAAGAGGTTTTAAAAGAGGCCCAAAGAAAATTTGTAAAAAGAAGATACGGAATTGAACTTAAAAAAGACGAGCTTTTGCCGTCTTTTGGTACCAGGGAGCTTTTATTTAATTTTCCTCTTTTTTTAAAACCCAAAAAAACCGCTTTTCCCAATCCTTTTTATCAGATTTACGAAGGTGCGGCGATTGCGGCTGGAAGTAAAATAAATTATATGCCTTTAACAAAAGAAAACGGTTTTAAAAATGCTCTTTCTCAGCTTGATGGGGATGAAGATTTTATTATTTTAAATTCTCCTAATAATCCTACGGCCAGTGTTATGGATTTGGATGAATTAAGCGAGTGGGTGGAATACGCCTTAAAGAAAAATGCGGTGATTTTGAGCGATGAATGTTACAGCGA
Organism: Caminibacter sp.; assembly: GCF_053999135.1. Lineage (NCBI taxonomy): Bacteria > Pseudomonadati > Campylobacterota > Epsilonproteobacteria > Nautiliales > Nautiliaceae > Caminibacter > Caminibacter sp. Next base: position 17,415 of record NZ_JBMXVQ010000019.1, on the reverse strand, counting down.
GCTCTATTTTGAGGAAAAACCTCCTAGTATTTTAGAAGCCGCATTAAATGTGGGGAATAAAAACTTTAAAAATGTTTTGGCCATAAATTCTATCTCAAAAAGAAGCTCTGCCCCCGGGCTTAGAAGCGGGTATATAGCAGGCGATAGTAAAATACTTAAAAAATATTTACAGTTTAGAACGTATGTAGGATGTGCTTCTCCTCTTCCTTTACAATATGCGGCGGCTGTTGCCTGGGACGATGATGAACATGTTAAGCCTTTTAGGGAAAAATATAAAAAAAATTTTGAAATAGCAAAAGAAATTTTAGGTATTAAACCTCCAAAAGCCACATTTTACATATGGCTTGAAGTAGGGGATGATTTGGAATTTACAAAGAAAGCGTATAAAAGAGGGGTTAAGGTAATGCCCGGGCGTTTTATGGGAAGAAAAGGACAGGGAGAGGGGTATGTTAGAATTGCCCTTGTATATGATGAAGATAAAACAAGAAAAGCGTTAAAAATTATTAAGGAGTTATTATGAGTTTAGTCAGTAAATATGAAGAACTTGACAGGTTGATTCACCAAAATCAAGAGGAACAGATTAATGAGGTTTTTAGGGAAATATTAAAAGAGACGTTTGATATTATCAATAAAAAAATAGAAAGCAAAACCACTCTTGATGTAAATAACCCTGAAGAAGCGGCCGCTGTGAGGGCAATGTTTGAATATATGCTTGAGCTTTGGGATGAGGGTGCCGTTGATGAAGCTAAAGAGGTCGGATATGATATGGTATATCTTGTTGATGATGAAAAATTAAAAGAGATGTTTTCAATGTTTGTAATAGGAATGCTCGCAGGACTTAGTCTTGATAAGTTTTTTGAAAAATATGTAAATAACGAAAAAGTTTACAAAGATGTATTTTTTGCAGATTTTGACGATAAAATAGACGAACTTGTTATAAAATACAGGGATAAGTTTAAAAAAGAGTTCAGCAAAGATGCATAACGTTCATTTTGTCGGAATAGGCGGTATAGGTCTTAGTGCCATTGCCAGGTATCTTCATCAAAACGGATACAGGGTAAGCGGCAGCGATATATATGAAACTTCTCTTACTTCTTCTTTACGCAAAGAGGGTATAGAAGTTTTTATTCCTCAAAAAGAGGAAAATATTAAAAATCCGGATGCGGTAGTTTATACGGCCGTGGTAAAAGAGGATAATCCCGAAATTAAGGCGGCAAAAAAAAAGGGTATAAAAACTTATAGCAGAAGGGAGTTTTTGCCTTTTATAGTAAATGATAAAAAAGTAATTTCCGTATGCGGGGCTCATGGAAAAAGCACCACTACCGCTATTTTAGCATCCATTTTAAAAGACGCCAATGCCTTGATAGGGGCTGAAAGTAAAGAATTTAAAAGTAACGCAAGGGTAAAAAGAAGCGAATTTTTGGTTTTTGAAGCGGATGAGAGCGACGGAAGTTTTGTTGATTCTAATCCTTTTATCGCCGTTGTAACCAATACGGAGCCTGAGCATATGGAATTTTACAGCCATAATCTTCAAAATTTTTACTCTCACTATGAAGAGTTTTTAAAAAAAGCCAAATTAAGAGTGGTTAACGGAGATGACGAGTTTATAAAAAAGCTTGATTTACCTATGAAAAAAGTATATTTAAACGAAGCTAAATATATAAGATATGAAATAAGAAATTCTCTTCCAAAAACTATTTTTGAATATAAATCCAGGGAGTTTGAAGTTTACGGCTTTGGAGAGTATTTAGTGCTTGATGCAATGCTTGCTATTGAAGCAGCAAGCGAGTTTTTGAATTTGGACGAAATTGCTGAAAATATTAAAAATTATGCGGGTATAAAAAAAAGATTTGATATTTTAAGACATACAGATGATTTTGTGCTTATAGATGATTACGGACATCATCCAACTGAAATTAAAGCGACATTACATTCTGCAAAAGAATACGCTAAGTTAAACGGTATCGGTAAAGTTACCGTTATTTGGCAACCTCATAAATATAGTAGAACAGTTGATAATCTTGAAGGATTTGTCGAGTGTTTTAACGAAGCGGATGAGTTGATAATTTTACCGGTTTGGGCAGCCGGGGAAGAAAAAATAGAAATTGATTTTGAAAAATATTTTGCAAAACATAATCCTCAGTTCGTTGAGAGGGTTAAAGTTGATGGTAATAATGTTATGTTAATAAACAAAGATAAAATACTTAAAATAATTAATAAAGGTCTTGTAATAGGTTTTGGAGCAGGGGATATTACATATCAACTAAGAGGGTATATGTAAATGTTCTAAATATCTTTTAACATCTTCAAGTATAGCTATATCCCTAACTTCATCAAAATATTTAAAACTCTCGCCGCTTTGTATTTTTCCATCGAGTAAATCCCCCGATTTTCTAAATTTTAAATCAAGTTCTGCTATTTTAAACCCGTCAAGCGTAGAAGCAAAAGCCTGTAGTCTTTTATTTTTTTTATCGTTTGTGTATAAAAAGCAGTATCCTTTCTGTCCGTATCTTCCCACTCTTCCTCTAAGCTGATGTAAAGTGGCTAGTCCTAGTCTTTCTGCTCCCACAATTACTATAGTTGTCAGTTTTGGAAGAGAAATTCCGACTTCGATTACGGTTGTTGTTATTAAAATATTTCCTTTTTCCCTGAATTCAACCAAAATATCTTCTTTGTTTTTATCTTTTCCATGGGTTATATATACTTTGTCGAAATATTTAAGCCAAAAATTTTTTCCTTCTTCTATGCTTTGATATTCGAAATTTTGAGATTCTTCTACAAGCGGATAAACTATTACGATTTGGTTGTCTGCGTTTATCTCTTTTTGAATATGTGCGATAAGTTCTTTAAAATCTTCTTTTGAAATTATTTTGGTTTCTATATCTTTAATAAATGGAAGTTCTTTTATTAAGGAAACTTTTACAAAACTGCTCATAATAAGGGCCTGTGTTCGTGGAATGGGGGTTGCGCTGAACTGAAAATAATGAGGAAGAGTTTTTGAATCACTTACCAACTTCTCAAGAAGCGCTCTTTGTTTGGTTCCGAATCTGTGTTGTTCGTCAACCATAATGATGTTTAGTTTCGGCAGGTTTTGATATAAAAGGGCGTGAGTGCCTATTAATAGATCTGCCGATTTTATATCATCTTCAGTGAATTTGCTTTTTTGGGTTACAAGAACTATTTTAAAACCGAATTTAGTTAAAAACTTCCCAGCTTCTTCATATAGTTGATTGGCCAAGATAGAAGTCGGTGCCATAATAGCGCTTTTTTTAGCCATAAAAGCAGTAGCGAGCATTATAAGAGTTTTTCCGCTTCCTACATCCCCTATAATAACTCTTCTTGCTTGAATAGGCTTTGAAATATCTTCTTTTATATCGTATATGGCTTTTAACTGGTCGTTTGTCAATTTAAAAGGCAGGGAATTTATAAAAGGGGCAGGGTCTGATATTACGGGAACTGCCGGATATGTTTTTACTTTTGATGAGAGCTTTTTTAAATAGTTGTAAATTTCAGCCCATTTTAGGGCATAGTTTATTTTTTTTTCCTCTATGTCTTCAAACTTTCTTGGAAAATGCATGTAATAAAGGGTTTTAGCTATATTTTCAGGTAATTCTTTTAAATTATCAAGTGTCAGATATTTTTTTAGAAGGGATTTAAAGCTTCTTTGATTTATAGCGGTTTTATAAACAGGGGTAATTTCTCCTACTTTTGTAATAGGTTTTGGCTGAATTATCTGATTATTTCTAACTTCTCCTCTTATATAAAGATTTTTACCCGGGTAAAAAGTAGCTTCATGCCATTTTTTAAAAACAAAAAAAACACCCCATATAATGGTCTGGATGTTTTTTAAATAAAATTTGACCCTTGTTATTTTTGAGGATTTGACAACATCCAAAACCTCGGCCTCAAATGCCTGAGGCCTGCCTGTAATAAAAGGATAAAGATTATTATCTTCCCACTCTTTTGGTTTAATTAAAGCAAGTTCAATTGTATTGGTTATACCTATTTTATTTAATTTTGCGTCGGTTATTTTCATTTTGTAACTATTGAAAAACTTAGAGTGTTAATTTCCTGATGTTTTTTTATAAATTCGTTTACCTCTTCAAGTTCTGCGTTTTTAATAAGGTTTAATTCTTTTTCGTAATAACCTTCTCCAAGTCCGAGATAGTATTCATTGAATTTTCTAAGAAGTCTTTGGGCTAAGGTTTCGTTTCTTAACGGTTCGCTTCCTATTAAAAATTTTTTAGCATTTTCAAGCTCTTCTTTTGTTATTCCTTTTTGAGTGAAATCAAAAATAAGCTCTTTTACGATATTTAAAGCGTCTTCAGTATTTTCAAGTTTTGTTTGAAGATGGCCTTTTAAAATTTTATAGCTTTTTTTAAATTCGTTTTGGGCGTATGCGGAGTAGGCGTAACCTCTTTTTACTCTTATCTCTTCCATCATTCTGCTTCCAAAACCTCCGGCGCCTAAAATAAAAGTGGCGATTTTGGCCAGATATAGTTCTTCTTTTTTTACGTTAAAAGGAGCCCCGAAATAGATATAGCTCTGTTCTACGTCTTTTTTTTCTGTAACGTTTCCCTCTTTAGGTTCAAAATATAAATCTTTTTTTAAAGGAGTATTAGGAAGGGTTTGTATAATTTCCTCTATTGATATTCTTTTTCCGCCGTTTATGAATACGGCTGAATTTTTAGAAAGATATTTAAAATGATTTTTAATTTCATTAAGAGTAATTTCATCGATTTTTTCCCCTATTACGGGAATCTCCAATGGAGTGTTTTTAAACATAGCTTTATATAAATTGACAGAAGCGATATAGTCGTTATTGTTTTTTAAGTTTTCTTTTTTGGCTTTAATTTCTTTTTTCGTTTTTTCGAAAGCTTCTTTTGTAAAATTAGGGTTTTGCAACAGTTCTAAAAGCTTTTTTATGGCAAAAAAGGATTTTTCGTTCAAAAACACCGTCGATACGCTTATAAATTCTTTATTTGCGCTGAGAGTTAAATTTACCGCTTTTTCTTCGAGTATAGAATAAAACTTTTCTTTTTCTTTAGCGGTCCCTTTTGTATTTAGCATATAAGATAAAAAATTGGAAACACCATCTTTTGCATATATGCTTCCTGTGTTTTTAAAAACCATCTCAAAAATCGTTCTTCCAAGTTTATCTTTTTCATAAATCAAATACATTATTTTTTCCTTTAATTATGTGAATTTAATAGTAAAAAAGCGCTGTTTTCAAGAATTATCGCTTTTGTTATAATTTCTCTTATATCTCTTGTTTTTATAAATACCCCGTAACCTATGATAATAATAATATCGTTTGTTTTGAGATATTTAGAAATAATAAACTCTTTATTTTCTTCCCATTCCTGAATATTTCCCATTTCTATAATAGGAATTTTACCGAGTTTCTTTTTACCTAAGAAATCTATCGGATTAAGACTTATATGATGGTTAAGGGCAAAAGTCATAACGTTTATGGGAAAAATATTTGCTATAGCTTTTGTATTTGAGAGCTGCTCATAAATTTTGGAATGTATTTTTACGTCTTCGCTTGCTTCTTTCCATGCCATATCTTCGTGTAAAATATGAACTTTTTTTATGAAGTCCTCTTCGAGATAGTGTTTGTTTCTTTTGTTTATAATCATCTGGTCCGCTTTAAGCTTTAAAGAAAGACTGCCTATGCCGATATTTATAAAATTTTTGTTAAAAAGCTCTTTTGCCGTTAAATAGTATTCGTCCATAATGGTTTTTGTAATCAAAATGCGCCTTTTTTGATACAATTATAACAAAACAATAAATGGAAAAAGCAGTGATGGAAGAGTTAAAAACACCTCATATACCGGTTTTGTTAAAAGAAACAGTTGATTTGTATAAAGATATAAAAGATGGGTATTTTGTTGATTGTACTTTGGGTTTTGGAGGGCACAGCGAAGCTGTTTTGGAAAAGTATCCGCATATAAAGCTTATAGGAATAGACCAGGATAAAGAGGCTATGGAATTTGCCAAAAAAAGACTATCAAAATATTCAAACAGAGTGGAATTTATAAACAAAAGAGCCAGTGAAGCTTTAAAAGAGTTAAAAGGTCTTCCTATAAACGGAATTTTGGCCGATATAGGAGTTAGCAGTTATCAGCTCGACAATCCTGAGAGGGGATTTACGTTTGATAGCGACATCCTTGATATGAGAATGAATCCCTCTCAGGATTTCAGTGCTAGGGATGTTGTCAATTTTTATGACAGACAATCTTTAGAGGAGATTTTAAAAAAATACGCCGAAGAGAGAAGATATAAAAAAATAGCCGATTTTATAGTTAAAAACAGACCTATAAATTCAAACAGAGAGCTTAGCGAAATTCTTATGAAAGCCGGACTTAGAGATAAAAAACAGCTAGCACCGGTATTTCAGGCAATAAGAATAGAAGTTAATAATGAATTAAAAGAACTTGAAAACATATTGGACGAAGCCGAAAAGATATCACAAGAGGGTAGTATTTTGGGAATTATTACGTTTCATTCTTTGGAAGACAGAATAGTTAAAAACAGGTTTAAAGAGTGGTCTAAAAAGTGTATATGTCCGCCTGAGGCTATAAGATGCGAATGCGGCGGCAATCATCAAAAAGGTGTTATTCTTACAAAAAAACCAATAACCGCCTCAAAAGAGGAAATAGCTAAAAATCCTAGAAGCAGAAGCGCTAAACTCAGAGGGTTTATGTTTAAAGGTGACCGATGAAAGAAAGAGAAGTTCTTTTAGGGGAAGTTGAAAAAGTAATAGAAAGAGACCGGATATCAATTTCCATTATCAAAAACGTGATTTTTATTATGATATTTTCTCTTGTATTATATATTCCGAAAATTTATGTATCAAACCAGATTTATATCTATTCAATAAAAATAAACAAACTTATAAACGAATATTATTCTTTAAAAGCCGAAAATTCTATTTTAAAATCAAAAATAGAGAAATTAAAATTTAAAAACAGACTTAATATGTTCTCTTTTTAACTTCTTTTGTTACAATTCGCATAAAAAAGAAGGAATATGAAAAAATTTATAGAGTTTTTTATAAAACATCCCGCATTTACGCATACTCTATTTATTGTTGTTATTATTTCCGCTATATTGGCTTACAGGAATGTTCCAAAAGAGCTTTTTCCACCCGCTACGCTTGATAAAATATTAATACGGGGTGCTTATACTGGAGCTAGTCCTGAGACGCTGGATAAAATGGCGGTATCTCAGATTGAGGACGATTTAAAAACATATCAGGAGGTTTCCTCCATAGAAAGTGTAATAAGCAACGGAAATTTTGTAATTACCGTTAATTTAAAACCTAGTGCAAACAAACTTGAAATGGTTAACGAATTTAAAAGCGTAGTTGCGAATATAAAAAGAGACTTGCCAAACGATATGGACGAGCCTACCGTTACCATAGCAAAAAAAGCATTTCCTTTAATGTTTATTTCGGTTGCAAGTGAAAAACTGAGTAAAGACGAACTTTTAAACATCTCAAAAGAGATAAAAAAGAAATTAAGTCGTTTTAAAGATTTAAGCCGAATAGATATAAGAGGGGAGAGTGATAAAAATATATATTTTATTTTGGATAATAAAAAAATAGAAGCTTTAGGAATAAATAAAACGAATTTGATTCAGGCTCTTTCTTCTTTAAGCACTATTTTTCCTATAGGGAAAATAGAAGGTAAGAAACATTATTTTTTGAGTATGCATACCCAAAATATTAATGATTTTAATTCTACTCTTATAAAGGTGGGAAATATTGTAATAAGGCTTAAAGATATTGCAAAAATAACTTCCAAATATGAAAAACCTACTCAAATAGGAAAATACAACGGAGTGCCAAATCTTACCATTGATGTAAGAAAAGGAGAAAGCGGAGACGCGATAGCCCTTTCTAAAAAAATAAGGGAAATTTTAAAAGAATATCATCAAAAACATCCGGAAGTTTTTTTTGGAATTTCAACCGATACGAGCAAATGGGTAAGAAACAGGTTTAATACGGTTGTCAGTAATATAATTTTTGGACTTATTTTGGTATTTTTGGTTATGTGGGTGTTTTTAAACTGGAGAATTTCTTTGGTTGTAACTCTTGGAATTCCAACCTCTTTTGCCATTGCGGTTATATTTTTGGATTATTTGGATTTTTCCCTAAATCTTCTTTCAATGCTAGGTGCTTTGATAGCCCTCGGGATGATTGTGGATGAGGCTATAGTGGTTGGGGAAAATATTTACAGACATATGGAGATGGGTAAAAGTAAATTTCAGGCGGCTGTCGAAGGTACGCAGGAAGTTTTCTGGCCGGTGGTAGCCGCCGCTATGACTACCGTGTTGGCTTTTATGCCTATGCTTTTGATAAAAGGGGAAATAGGGCTGTTTATAAAAATTCTTCCTTTAATGATTACTATTTTGATTCTCAGTTCGTTATTCGAGGCTTTTGTTTTTTTACCTCTGCATTCTAAAGAGATTTTAAAAGTTGTTCCTTCAAAAAAAGAAATTTTCTGGGAAAAGTTTCAAAACTTTTATAAAAAAATACTTTTTATCTTCTTTAAGTTTAGATATTTAACGTTGGCTTTTTTTTTAATTGCAGTTCCTGTAATGCTTGGGGTTGGTTTTAAACATTCAAAATTTCAGCTTTTCCCCGATTTTGACGCCAGTCAGATATATGTAAACGGTAAGGTGGATACCAATTATACGATAACCCAGACGGCGGAGATTATTAAGCCGATAGAAAATATATTAAAAAAATATCTTGGAGAAGACGTTGAAGGGTTTACGACCGTTGTGGGTATGAAAATGAACAATAAAGGAGAAGCCAACACAGGAGAGAACTATTTTCATATTTTTGTCGATTTAAACGATAAAAAACCAAACGATTTTTATAATAAATATATAGCTCCCATTTTTCAGCCTATAAAGGTTGAAAATCAAAAAAGAGTGCACACAGCCCAGGAACTTGCCGCTATTTTTAAAAAAGAGTTTAAAAGGCTTAAAGTAAACGGACTAAAAGAGTTAAACGTAATCGTTCCTCAGGCGGGGGTTGTTAAAAGTGACGTTGTTATAAGTATAGGAGGCAAACAGCAAGAAGAGATTTTAAAAGTAATCATAGCTCTTGAAAACGAAATGAGAAAAATAAGAGGGGTTTATAATATTTACGATGATGCCGAACTGGGAGCGGACGAGCTTAAAATTAAGATAAACGAATACGGCGAGAAGCTGGGATTTACGGAAGTTAATGTTTATAATGCGTTAAGAGGATTTTTTTCCGAAGCCGAATTTGCCAAAACGTTTAACAAAGAGGGGGTTGTAAAAATTGTGTTTAAGGATAAAAATAAAGATAAAATAGAAGAACTTAAATATTTCAGATTAAACATCCCGGGAAGCGGAGAGTATATTGAACTTAATAAAATAGCCGATTTTGAGATAAAAAAATCTTTTAAAAAAATCCATAAATATGACGGAATAGCAGCAAAAAGCGTTTATGCGAGTCTTAATAAAAAAATAATCACTACCGCAGAATTTTATAAAAAAATAACTCCTTTTTTAGAAAAAATAAAAAAAGAAGGTTTTAAGGTTATTATAGGAGGGGCTGCTAAAACCAGTAAAAAGTTTATGGAGGATTTAAAAGAGGCATTGGTGGTTGCCGTGCTGTTAATCTTTTTGGTGTTGATTTTAATGTTTGATTCGGTTATACTGCCTTTTGTCGTTATTTCCGTAATACCTCTTTCATTTTTAGGAGTGATTATAGGAAATATGATTATGGGTATGAATATGACAATGCTTGGGATGATAGGTATAGTGGGACTTGCCGGGGTTGTTGTTAATGACGGTATTGTTATGGTTGATTTTATAAAAAAAGCTAACAACCTTGAAGAAATACTTAATAAAGCGTCTCAGAGGTTAAGACCTATACTTTTAACATCCATTACTACGTTTTTCGGACTTTCAACACTTATGTTTTTCCCTTACGGACAAAGCGCTATTTTGCAACCTTTGGCAATTGCCCTTGGGTTTGGTCTTATGTGGGGTACGCTTCTTAATCTCTTTTATCTGCCCGTATTTTATTATATACTTAATAAAAACAGAATTTCAGGTAAAAAAGGTATTTTTAATATATTTAAAGGAAAAAAGTGAGGGTATATTTTAAGACTTTTGGTTGCAGGAGCAATATTTTCGATACGGAGCTTATGAAAAATTTAGTAAACGCAGAGGTGGTAAAAAATGAAAACGAAGCCGATTTGATTATTGTGAACTCATGTACCGTTACCAATTTTGCCGACAGGGATTTAAGAAGCTATATAAATAAGTGGCAAAATAAAAATATTATTTTAACTGGATGCGGTGCCTATACGCAAGGCGAGAGATTATTTAAAGAGGGAAAAATTAAAGCGGTCTTGGGACATAAATATAAAGAAGAGATAAATAAATTTTTGGATTTTAGAGGTATAAAACTTGGGGATTTTAATTTTATAAACAAAAAAATAGTGGAGAATTTTGATAAAACAAAAGCTTTTGTAAAAATTCAGGAAGGATGCGATTTTGAGTGCGCTTATTGTATAATTCCAAAAGTAAGAGGGGGGGCAAGAAGTCTTGATGAAAATCTTATTTTAGATGAAATTAAAAAATTAAGGGACAAAGGCATCAGTGAATTTGTCTTAACAGGTATTAATATGGGAAGTTACGGAAAGGATACTGGTACATCCCTTAGCCGTCTAATTGAAAAAATTAGTGATATAAGAGGGGTTAAAAGAATAAGGCTTGGAAGTTTAGAACCTGGCCAGATTGATGAAAGATTAATTGAATTAACCCAAAACGGCGTGCTTGAGAAACATCTTCATATCGCTTTACAGCACACAAGCGACAGGATGCTTAGAATTATGAAAAGAAGAAACAGGTTGTCTTCTACACTCCCTTTGTTTGAGAAACTTTCTTCTTTAGGTATTGCTTTAGGTACGGATTTTATCGTAGGACACCCGGGAGAGAGCGAAGAGATATGGTCAGAAGCACTTGAGAATTTTAAAAAATATCCTCTAACTCATATTCATATTTTCAGATATTCTCCAAGAGACGGGACTTTAAGCGCAAAGATGAAACAGGATGTAAGGGGTGATACGGCTAAAAAAAGAGCTAAAATCTTAGAAGAAATCGTTAAAAAAAATAATTATAATTTCAGAAAAGAAAAAGGGGAGCTTTTAGTGCATATAGAGGATTTTAAAAACGGATATTCAACAGGGTATGACGAATATTACAATAAAATGAAAATAAAAAAAGAGTTTCAAAAAGGAGAGTGGGTGAGAGTTAAAGATTATAACGTAAAGGAAGAGGGAAATGTCAAAGAATAAAAATCTGGCGGTTATATCGGTAATAATAGCAATTTTAACAGCTCTTTTGATTAGTGCGGGTATTAAATCGGGAGATTTAAACGCAAGTGTGCTTTTTTCTCAGATTGTAGGGGTTATTATTGTTTTTGCATTTTTTATATTTTTTATTTTGCTTGTTAAAAAACTGGCTCCCCAACATCAGCCTCCTCAACAGGTACAGGTTGAAATGAATACGGGAATTGAGAAAGATTTTGTAATAAGGCCGATTACTTCAAATTATACGTTTAAAGACGTGGCCGGTATTAATGAGGTAAAAGAGGAACTTATAGAAATAGTGGATTTTTTAAAAAATCCTGAAAAATATAGAAGTTTTGGGATAAATCTTCCAAAAGGAGTACTTCTTGTTGGGCCTCCGGGAGTCGGTAAGACATTAATAGCAAAAGCTTTAGCCGGGGAGGCCGGTGTGCCGTTTTTTTATCAAAGCGGTAGTAGTTTTGTCCAAATGTATGTGGGAGTGGGAGCTAAAAGGGTTAGGGATTTGTTTTCAAAAGCAAAAGCCATGGCTCCAAGTATTATTTTTATCGATGAAATCGATGCTATAGGAAAAGCCAGGGGTAATCTCAGAAACGACGAAAGGGAAGCTACGTTAAATCAGCTTTTAACCGAAATGGACGGATTTGAGGGAAGTGAGGGGGTTATCGTAATAGGTGCTACAAACAAGGTTGATTTACTTGATGAAGCGCTTCTTAGACCCGGAAGGTTTGACAGGCGTATATTTGTGGAACTTCCAGGCCTTAAAGACAGAATGGAGATATTAAAAGTTCATCTGAAAAACAAGCCTTTTAAAGGAAATCTTGAAAATATAGCAAAAATGACGGTAGGTTTTAGCGGGGCGGCTCTGGCTTCTTTGGTAAATGAAGCTAGTATTTATGCGTTAAAACAAAATAAACCTTTTATAGAAGAGAGCGATTTTTATGCCGTAAAAGATAAAGTTTTAATGGGTAAAAAGAGATTAAACACCTATTCTCCTAAAGAAAAAGAGATACTAAGTTATTATCAGGCTGCAAAAGCCGTAATAGCAGACTGGCTCGGGGTTGATTTTGAGAGAATATCGCTTGTAAAAGACGATTTTAAAGAAGAGGATAAAGAGATTATCTCAAAAACGGAAATAATGAGCAAAATCGAAACTCTTTTAGCAGGAAGAATAGCCGTAGAAGACAGATTTAACGAAAAATATTCAAACGCCCATAAGGATATAAAAAAAGCCCGCGAGCTTGCTTTAAGGATGATAAAGGATTACGGTATGGGTGAGAATATAGTTGGGGATGAGAGTGAGGTTGCAAAAATATTGGAAGATGCGTATAAAGAAACAAAAGTTTTATATGACAGTAATCTTCCGGTTATAGAAAAAGTATATGAAAAAATGCTCAAAGACGAAATTATCCATAAAGAGGATATGAAAAAAATAAGAGATGAAATATTTTAGCGGTTTTTGTCTTTGCGGTGAAAAAGAGCTTTTTAAAGAGTATATCGAGGATAAAGAGTTTGTAGTCGCAGGCTTTAGTAAAGGAGCCCAGGAAGCTTTGGATTATGTTTTAAACATGAATAAAAGAGTGGATAAACTTCAGCTTCTATCTCCGGCTTTTTTTGAGTATAATGAGAAAATTATTGAATTAAATTTGGAATCCTTTAAAAAAGATAAAGAGAAATATATAAAAAATTTTTTAAAAAAGGCCGGAATTCCAGATATGAAATATATATGTAATTGCAGTTTTGAGGAGCTGAAAAAATTATTTACTTTTAAATGGGAAAAAATAGAACAGATAAAAGATATAAAAATAGAAATATTTTTAGGAGAATATGATAAAATTTCGGCTTCAAAAAAAGCCTATAAGTTTTTTAAACCGTATGGAGACGTGTATTTTATAAAAAAAGCAAATCATTTTTTAAGGAGTTAAATTGCACCAGCGGCAGAAAATCGAAGAAAACAGGTATATTGGGATTTTTAAGGATTATTGGGATATAATAGTTGGTTTTTCTTCTCTTCCTTTTGCTATTGTCTTTCATCTTAAAGGATTTCATATTTTAGCTACTCTTTTTGCGGCTATAGGTATAGGAAGCCTTGCGGTTACTATTTCGGAAATAGCCGAAATTTTGGCTGAGAGATTCGGAGAACCTTTTGGCAGTATGATTTTAACGTTTAGCGCCGTTTTAGTGGAGATATTAATTCTTTTTATGGTTATTTTGGAGGCAAAACATCATCCCGAAGTGCTAGAAACGGTTAAAAACGGTATAGTTGCCACCGTTATAGTGGATTTAAATGCTCTTTTAGGACTTGCCGTATTTGTAGGGGGACTTAGTTTTAAAGAACAGGTTCATAACGAGGATACTTCGGCAAGTTATACTACCGTTCTTTTTGTTGCAGCGGCTATGCTTTTGGTCCCTACTACGATATCTCTTCATTCAAGCGAAGAGGCTTTATTTAAAGCCAGCGTAATTATAGCCGTTCTTTTAGTTGTTTTTTATTTTTTTATTTTCAGATTTCAGACGGATACACATGTTCATTTTTTTAAATTTAAAAAAAGAAGCCGTGTTAAAAGATATATAAAAGAAGATGAGGATGATGATTATTATTTTGATAAAAAATCAAATTTGTTTAATATTTTGTTTTTAGTTTTTTTATTAGTATTGATAGGAATTCTCTCCGAAATATTTGCAAATGACGGAGTAATTGTTTTTAAGGAATTTGGTTTGACTGCCGGGTTTGTTGGGATTTTAATAGCGTTCGTAACGGTTGCTCCGGAGCTTTTTACGGCAATTAGAGCAGCTAAAAACGATGAAATGCAGCGTGTTATAAATATTGCGATGGGAGCGAGTACGGTTAGTATTCTTTTAACCGTTCCGGCACTTATATTCCTTTCTATGATAGTTGGGATAAAACTGACCCTTGATTTTACCCCTCTTCAGGTCGGGGCTTTACTCTTGACTATTTTGCTTGTATGGAAAACTACGGAAGACGGAGAGACCAACTATCTTGAAGGTCTCTCGCATTTGATGATATTTTTAAGTTACGCGGTTATAGCTATTTTTTATTAGCGGATTGCAAAAATAAAAATTACGGTAATAAAAAAATATCGTAAAATATTTAAAAATTGAGGATTTACCTGAAAATTTTCAAAAAAATTTTCTGAGAATTTTAAATACTCTTTCATTGCTTTTTCCTTTTTTTAAGGGAGAAGCAAAAAATATTCCTAAAGCAGTTTTTTAGGAGGCATTTTTGATATTTCTAAAATTACTTTTTTTCCTTCTATTTTTATTTTATATTCAAATAAATTTACTATTTTATTTACTAAAAACATACCCATACCGCTTTTGGGGTCTTTGTTTGATTTTAATTGATTAAAAAAGTCGAATATTTTTATTTTTTCTTTTATTTCCTCTCCGTCGGTTTCTATTATTATATAAATTTTTTCGTTTTTCGGCACTATTTTTATCTCTATTTTTTCTTTGGAAAATTTAAGGGCGTTTAGGTATAAAATGTCCATTAAAAGAGTAAACAGTTTTTTGTCGGTATTAATTATAATTTCTTTTGAAGGCATTTTAAAAGAAATTTTTTTATTGTAAATATCTTTGTATTTTCTAAACAAAAAACTCAGAAGTTTAGGAACGTTTAGAGGCTCTATCTGAATTTTCGCCTTTTTGTTTTTTAAATCTATTAGCGTTTTTAATATATCTACCATTCTTTGAATATTTAACCCATTTTTTCTTAGATGGATATTGTAAATTTTTATTCTGTTTATGTCTGGTGATGGGGAGTTTAGTTCTTTTTCTATCAGAGCAGAGTATTTATTTATGGAAAAAGCCGGATTTTTAAGTTTTTTAAGGAAATATTCAAGAAGATTGTTTATAAAATTTTCCTGTTCTTTTTGAAGCTGCATTCTTTTTGTCAAATCCTGTCTTATAGCGATAAATTCTTTTATTTCGTCCTTTTCGTCTTTAATGGGAATAATATTTGCCAAGACATAATATTCTCCCCCGTCTTTTTTTCTGTTTTTTATAACCCCTCTGAAAATTTTTCCTTTTTTTATAGTATCCCACATTTTTTTAAACACGGCTTTTGGCATATCGGGATGTCTTACTATATTATGGGGTTGTCCTATAAGTTCTTCTTTTTTGTAACCTGAGATTTTTTCAAACATTTTATTGGCGTCTGTAATAATTCCGTTAATATCCGTTTTAGAAATAATCGTGGTTTTGTCTAAAGCTTCTTTGTATTGTCTTAGATAATTGTTTTCTTTTTTTAATTTTTCTATTTCTTCTTTTAATTTATTAATATCTTCGCTCATCCTTCCTCACTTTATTTTTGATAATTATACAAAATTTGATAAAATGGAAACATCAAAAATCAAAAAAGGAGAAAAAAATGGATAGAAGAAAATTTCTAAAAACTGCGGGTGTCGGAGCTGTGGCGAGTACGGCGTTTACTACCAATCTTTACGCAAAAACCAGAAAAACGTTAAAAGTATGTCTCTCTTGGCCTAAAACTCTTCCTATTATGGGTGAGGGGATTTATTATTTTGCTAAGAGGGTAAAAGAACTAACTGACGGAGCTTTAAAAATCAAAATATACGGAGCGAATGAACTTGTACCTGCTCTTGGAGTATTTGATGCCTGTTCAAAAGGTCTTATTGACGGGTTTCATTCAGGTCCGTATTACTGGAAAGGTAAAAATCCGGCGTTCAGTCTGTTTACGGCGTATCCGTTTGGAATGGTAGCGGATGAAATGAACGCATGGCTTGATTTTGGCGGAGGTATGGATATTTGGAGAGAATTATACGCAAAATATAATTTAATTCCGTTTAAAGGCGGAAATACGGGTAATCAAATGGGCGGATGGTTTAGAAAACCTATTAAATCTTTAGCGGACCTTAAAGGGCTTAAAATGAGAATCCCGGGTCTTGGCGGTGAGGTTATGGCGGCCCTTGGAGTAAAACCTACCAATATTCCGGCGGGAGAACTTTATACTGCTCTTGAGAGAGGCGTAATTGACGCAACCGAATGGGTAGGACCTGCTCTTGATATTAAAATGGGATTTTATAAAGTGGCTAAATATTACTATTCAGGATGGCATGAACCCGGAACAAACCTTGAGCTTACATTCAATAAGAAAAAATTTGAGCGCCTTCCAAAAGAATTCCAAGCGGCGATTCAAGTAGCCTCAAACGATATGAACGCAAGAATGCTCTCTCAATTCCAATACGAAAACGGTGTAGCACTTAGAAAAATAAAAGAAGGAAAATACGGTGTTAAACTATGCGAATTCCCTGAAGAAGTAAATGAAGCCGCTAAAAAAGCCATTAATAAAATCTTAGAAGAAAATGCTCAAAAATCAAAAGATTTTGCTAAAGTTTATGATACTATTCAAAAATTCTTCCCTGATACGAGAAGATGGACTGATGCGGGAATGAAATGGTTTTTGGATGCAAGAGATAAAGATTTTAAATTTGATAAATGCTAAAATACCTCCTTTTTTGGGGGTTATACAAAATCTTTAAGTACTTCGCTGCAAAGAGCAAATCCAAAAGCACCGGTTACTCCTACAAAACTTCCCATATTACATTCAACAGGTCTTTCGGTAGAAAATACGACTTTAAAATCTTTTTTAAAATTTTCTTTTTTTAATCTGTCTCTTACTTTTTTTGCAAAAGGGTCGTTTTGAGTTTTCCAAATGCTGTCAATCTTTATTTTTGTAGGGTCAACTCTTTTAGCCGCGCCCATAGAAGAGATGATTTTTGGATGTGCTTTTTTAATTAAAGCGATTTTTGCGTTTAGATCATCTATAGCATCAATTACAATGTCATAATCTTTTATATTTAATTTTTCTATATTTTCGGGCGTGAGTTTCAGATCAATTGGTGTAATTCCGGGATAGAGTTTTGAGAGAACGTTTACTTTTTTTTCACCCAAAAATTCACTTCCTATTTGGCGGTTTTGGTTTGTAATGTCGAATGTGTCAAAATCTACAATCGTTATGTTTTTTACTCCTGAGCGGTAAAGACAATCAAGAGCGTATCCTCCAACCCCT
>NZ_JBMXVQ010000018.1:0-68522 GCF_053999135.1 Caminibacter sp. | reverse complement strand
ATGAACAGCGAACTTATAAAACTTGTTTTTTCAACAGCTTCAATTGAGAGGTGGAACGATTTGCCAAGACCCTTTAAATTTATAGAGCTCGACAAACAGGCTCATAGAATGATTATAGCTTATATTTTGGCTCATTTTGAAAAAGACGTTGATTTTTACAGACTTATTCATTTTGGAATTGCCGGAATTTTGTACAGAGCCGTTTTGACCGATTTGAAATCTCCCGTTTATCATTATTTGAGAAAACATAAAGCAAAAGAACTTGATAATTTTGTTTTAGAAAAACTGTCTCCTCTTATAGATAAAGAACTTGCAGAATATGTAAAAAGTTTTAACTCTACCAACTGCAAAGAAAAAAGAATCCTCTCAGCCGCCAGTTTTTTAGCCAGCAAATGGGAGTTTGATTTTATTTACAGTTTTGCCAAAAATACTTACGGAATAGAAGAGATAAAAAAATCCATCGATTATGAAATTGAAGATTTTTACGACCTTGAAGGTGTTAAAATTTTGGATTTAAAAAGAAAAAGTTACGATTTTATCTCTCTTTGTGGCAATCTTAGGTTTCAGAAAAGATGGGCTAATACTCCGAGGGTTCCTGAAACGTCCGTTCTTGGTCATATGCTTTTTGTAGCTATTATAAGTTTTTTTTGGACAAAAGAGTATGGAGGAAACATTCATAAAATATATTATAACTTTTTTACCGGGCTTTTTCACGACCTTCCGGAAGCTCTTACAAGAGATATTATAGCTCCTGTAAAACATGGCGTTGCCGGACTTGATGAAATTTTAAAGGATTATGAAAAAGTTATAATAGAAGAAAAAATTTTACCGTTGGTTCCTAAAAATATTCAAAACGAACTAAAAACGCTTATAACCGACGAATTTGCCAATAAACTGATTACTGAGAACGGATATAAAAAAGTGGACGTGGCGGAAGATTTGCTTGGAAGCAGGGGAATTGACGGAAGTTTGGTAAAAGCCGCCGACCATTTTGCAGCTTTTGTAGAAGCCGTTATGAGTATTTTACACGGCATAAGCTCTCCGGAGCTTGTTAATGCGGTTGAATTTCTTGAAAACAGATACAAAAACAAAAGAATATACAATATAGAACTTGGAAAATATTTTAAAAAAGAGTTTTTAAAAGGGGAAGGTTAAGGTATGTCGTAATACAGTCTGTATTAAATAAACGGATATCTTTTAAAATAGAAACAGCAAGTTATACGGGAAGCCAAAGAAGACAAAAAGAAGTCTTCTATTTATAAATTAAAAGATAGATAAAAGTACTCCCGCTGCCACGGCACTACCGATAACTCCGGCTACGTTAGGACCCATGGCATGCATTAGTAAAACATTTGTAGGGTCTTCTTTTGTCGCTTCTTTATTAGCAACTCTTGCCGCCATCGGTACTGCGCTCACTCCAGCCGCGCCGATAAGAGGATTGATGGGCTCTTTTGAAAATTTATTCATAATTTTACCCATAATAACACCTGCCGCAGTACCTATGGCAAATGCCACAAGACCTAAAATTAAAATACCGAGGGTTTCGGGTACCAAAAATTTTTCCGCCGCAAGTTTTGAACCGACTCCAAGACCTAGGAAAATAGTTGTAATATTTACAAGTTCGTTTTGAAGGGTTTTGCTAAGCCTTTCAACAACACCGCTTTCTCTTACGAAATTTCCAAACGCCAGTGCACCGATAAGCGGGCTTGATTCGGGAATAATTAAAATAGTCAGCAAAAGTACAATCAAAGGAAAAAGCATTTTTTCAAGTTTATGTACTTTTCTTCCCGTTTTCATTTTGATTTTTCTCTCTTCTTTTGTTGTTAAAGCTCTCATAATAGGAGGCTGAATTAACGGTACAAGCGCCATATAACTGTAAGCCGCCACGGCAATCGCTCCAAGTAAATCAGGTGCCAGTTTTGAGGCTATAAAAATAGATGTAGGACCGTCAGCCCCTCCGATAATGGAAATAGCCGCAGCATCTTTTAATGAAAAATCAAAAATTCCAAACTGTGATAAAGCAACCGCTCCGACAAGAGTTCCGAATATTCCAAACTGAGCGGCAGCTCCTAAAAGAGCGGTTTTCGGGTTGGCAAGTAGAGGACCGAAATCCGTCATAGCCCCAACACCCATAAAAATTAAAATAGGGAAAAGCTCGTTTTGAATACCGGCTTTATAAAGCTCTCCTATAAATCCGCCGTCTCCTATAATGTTTGCTAAAGGAATATTTGCCAAAAGCCCTCCAAAAGCAATAGGTACAAGCAAGAGAGGTTCAAAACCTTTTTTTACGGCAAGATAAAGTAAAAACAGCGTTATTAATATCATTATTATTCTACCGTATGACTGATGAAAATCGCTAAGAGGTTCTCCAAGAGCGTTTTTAGCTTCTTTTTGAGGGTTTAAAAAGGCATAAATTCCTGTCTGTTTATAAAAACCGACGATTAAATCCGTAATGCTTTTTTCATGCTGTACCTGCTGAGTCTGCTGTGTATGGTTAGATTGAGCTTCATTTGCGATTAAGGGAGAAAAAAGAATTAAAAAAGCAAGAATTAACGCTCTCATCTACTCCTCCTCTATTGTCGCTAATACGTCGCCCTCATTGATACTGTCGTTAATTTTAACGGGGATATGGGCAATTATTCCGCTAACAGGTGCCGGAATGTCTATTTCCATTTTCATAGATTCAAGTATCATAATCTTATCCCCGGCGTTTACTTTATCACCGGGATTTACCAATATTTTCCATACTGTTCCAGGTACTGGTGAGAGTACTTCAATTACGTCTTCTTTTGTAGGTTCTGTAGTGGTTTCTTCTTTTGCTACGGGTTTTGCTTCTTTTACTTCGCTTTTTATTTCAACTTTTCCTTCTTTAACCTCAACGTTAAACACTTCACCGTCTACTATAACCGTATAAATTCCTTCACTGTTTTTAGCCATTTCTTCTCCTTTTTTTCTTACCATTAAAGGACTTTCGCCTTTTAAAAACGCAATTCCTTTTTCTTGACATGAAGCAGCAATAAAAATATTTTCTTCTGTCGGTTCAATTCCTTCTTTTTCAAGAAGTTCTTTCCAGTATTTAATTGATTTTCTTTCGTCTCTGTCCGCTAAATCAAGCGGATTTTCAGTTGTCGGTTCAAGATTTAACTGTTCGCTTGCCAGTTTTATTACTTCTTCATCCGGTTTTACAGGTGTTTTTCCGAAATATCCAAGCACCATTCTTCCATACCCCGGTGCTATTTTTTTCCAAGGACCGAACATTACGTTGTTAAACGCCTGTTGCCAGTAGAATTGACTAACAGGTGTTACGCTTGTTCCGTATCCGCCTTTTTCAACTACTTCTCTCATAGCTTTAATTACGTCGTTAAATTTATGTAGGATATTATTATCTCTCATCATTTGGGTATTGGCAGTTAAAGCTCCTCCAGGCATAGGTGAAAACGGAATAATAGGATTAACCTGTGTGGCTTCCGGAGGTAAGAAGTAATCTTCAAGACATTTTTTAAGAGTTTCTTCGTAATCTAAGATTTTTTCCATATCCAAATCGCCCAGATTATAAGGCATACCTTTTGTGGCATGAAGCAGGGTTATAATATCCGGCTGGCTTGTTCCTCCGCTCACAGGGGCTGCTGCCAAGTCAATTCCGTCAACCCCGGCTTCAAGGGCCGCTAAATAACTCGCTACGCTGATACCTGCGGTTTCATGGGTGTGAAGTCTGATATGTACGTCTTTTCCAAGAAGTTTTCTTGCCATTTTTATTGTTTCATAAATTTTATTCGGATGAGCGGTTCCTGTTGCATCTTTAAACGCTATGGAATCAAACTCAACGTTTTCGATAATTCCTCTTAATACTTTTTCATAAAACTCTACGTCATGAGCTCCCGTACATCCCGGAGGCAGGTCCATAATCGTTACAACCGCTTCGTGTTTCATTCCCGCTTTTTTAATGGCTTTACCGCTGTAAATTAAGTTATTTACATCATTTAACGCATCAAAGTTTCTAACCGTTGTAGTGTTGTGTTTTGCAAAAAGTTTGGCAAACAAATCAATCATTTCTCTGCTTGCCGTATCAAGCATTACTGTATTTATTCCCCTGGCTAGAATTTGAAGGTTTGCTCCTTTTGCCCTTTTGGCAAATTCATCCATCATATCAAACGCGTTTTCTCTAAGATAAAAAAACAGACTCTGAAACCTGGCTCCCCCTCCAAATTCAAAGTGTTTTATTCCGGCTTCCACTGCCGCATCTATAGCCGGTAGGAAGTCTTTCATCAGTACTCTTCCGCCAAAAACCGATTGAAATCCGTCTCTAAAAGTAGTATCCATGACATCTATATATTTAATTGCCATTTTGTGTCCTTTGATGATGTATTGCCGCAGCTATTGCCGCCACTTTTTTTAATTTTTCTTTTTTATTTGAAGTTTTTGAAGGTCTTTTTGGTTTCTTAGGAGGTTCTTCTTTGAAATACTTTTCGATAATTTTGTGCTGCAAATCCAAAATTATCGTTAAAAGATACAAAAACGCAAATACGACACTCATACCGAGTATCATATATTTTATGGCTTCCATAATCATTTTTTGCCCCTTATCTGATTTTGCGAATACTAACAAATAAGTATAGCGTTAATATAGCATTAAATCAAATTTTAGAAATATTTTTTAGTTTTATGTAAATCATAGCGGTCATTATGGCATCGTTTAATGCGTCGTGTTTACTAAGAATTGGAAGATTTAAGTCTTTCATTATGGAGTCAAACCTTAAATCAATGTGTTTTTGGGGAATAAGACCGATTTTTTTGTCATAATACATAGCCGATACTTCAATTTGCTCATTAGGGAGTTTTATTCCAAGATATTTTTTAGCAAGATTATTAATCATTGCCATATCAAATTCCAGATAATATCCGACAAGAGGTCTGTTTTTGATAAAAAACAGAAATTTTTCAAGTGCTTCTTTTGGCGAGATGGCGTTTTTAAGCTCGCCTGGCAGTATCTGATGTACTTTTATGCTTTCATGTTTTATAGATGCGGAAGGTTTTACGAAAATGTGAAATTTATCTTTTAAAAGAATTTTATTTTTTTTAACGATTACGGCACCGATTGAAATAATCTCATCTTTTTTTCTGTCAAGTCCCGTAGTTTCGGTATCGAATACTACTACTTCATCTCCCTCATACTCTTCAAACAAAAACTTAAATCTTTTGTCTTTTAATTTCTTTTTATAATAATTGTTTATCAGTTTTTTAAACATCAGCTAACCATTTCCGTGTGAAAATGATGTTTTGTCAGTTTTTTAAATTCATTAGTAACTTTAATTGCGTCTTTTAACATATCTTTTTCGATTTTGGTTAAGTTTTTTGTTTTTATAATGTTTGTGAGAGGCTCTTTGTTTTCTATCTGTTTTAGTCTGTTTTGCAGTGTAAAGGTCAGGATTATGTCAAAACTTTCTATTATTTCGGTTGCGAATTTTTTATCAATAATTCCTAAATCACTTATTTTTTTTATTCTCTCTACTGTTGAAGTGGCATAAATTTTCTTCTCAAGAGCAAATGAACGGGCTGCATGAACCGTTATAAATCTTATTTTTTTTAAATCTATCTCATCTTTTAAACCGAAAATTCCAACAGGCAGTTCAAACATTTCAATAAACGAAGCAAAATAAGCAAGCAAAGTAGGGTGGTTCGTTAAATTTTCAAAAAGAAAGCTTTTTAATTCTTTTAAATATTTTTCTTCTCCCCACACATGTTTGGCGTCTAATATGATGGCAAGGTTCATCATATTTTCTTTTGTAGGGGTTTCTATCCACTCTTTTATGCTGTTTTTATATTCATCAATGCTTTTTGACCAGAAAGGATTATTTAGCATTACATTGCCGGGACATTTAGGAAATCCTATTTTTAAAAGCGCTTCAGTGAATTCTTCAAAATATTTTCTGTTTATATTCAGGCCGTTGTCTAAAATTATTCCGTTATCCTGGTCGGTTCTTATTATCTGTTCTCCTCTTCCTTCACTGCCCATAACGATAAGAGAAGATTTTTTTGTGTATTCTTCCGGAAAAATGAAATTTGCTATTTTTTGAAAAATTTTTTCGTTTAAGGCGCTTATCACTTTTGCTATATATCTTGCGTTCAATCCTTTAGAATATAAAAGTTTTATAAGTTCAATAAAGCTATCGCTTATCTCTTTTAAATCTTCTATAGATTTTGCTTTTTCTATTTTTACGTTTATCAGGTGCGAATGGTTTGAAAAATAACTTAATAAATCTATCTGTTCTATAGTTCCTAAAATTTCGTTTTCTTTTGTTACTACAAGTCTTTTGATATTGTGTTTTGTCATTTCAAGAAGGGCGTTAAATAAAAAATCTTCATAATTAATGGTTTTTAGAGGTGAAGAAGCTATTTTTATTATTTCGTCTTTTGGCGAAATATCGTTTAATATGATTTTTTTGAGATTTGAATCAGTAACTATGGCGTTATCTCCTACAATTATCGCCGACGCTTTTTCGTTTTCTTTTTTTAACAGACTGTTTTTTATCGTTTCGTTTTCACTTACAAAAACCACCGGATGAATAATAAGCTCTTTTACTCTTGCGGCTAAAAATGAGCTGAAAAAGTTTTGATAGTTTTTTTCTTTTAAATGTTGGAGTTTTGAAGCGATGTCTTGTAAAAAAAATTTTTTAAACTTTTCATTTTTCAAAAGTTTTAAAAAAGTCTCTTTATCAAGTTCGTATGCGAGTGTTTCTTCAATTACTTCAGCACTTGTATCTCTGTTTTGAATAATTTCTTTTGCAAAAACTATATCTTCGTTTGTAAGGATTTCTTCATCGGTTTTTATTTTGCCTTTTATAATAATATATACCTTATCAGGCTTTATTTTTGTTTCTTGAGGGAAATATTCAATATTAAGATTATCAACCGCGAGGGAGAGCTCCTCGTCGGTTAATAAATCGAAAGGAGGGATTGAGATGATAAATTCACGAATTTCATTCATTGTTTAACCTTAATGTTTATCTGTTGCACCTTCAGCACCGATTCCTGTTTCTGAACGGATAAGTTGAGCTTCAAAGAGTTCTCTTTCTCTTTTTGCATCTTCGCTTTTATCTGTAATAGAAAAGAACCATATAGCAACAAACGCTACCGTTACACTGATAAGTGCCGGATATTTTGATGGGAAAATAGGTTTTTCAAATCCAAGTACCGATACCCATACTGTCGGTCCTAAAATTACCAGTAATATAGCTGTGATAAGACCGATACTTCCACCGATTACCGCACCTCTTGTAGTAAGGTTTTTCCAATACATTGATAAGAATAATACCGGGAAGTTGGCACTAGCTGCAATAGCAAACGCCAAACCTACCATAAATGCGATGTTTTGTTTTTCAAAAGCAATTCCTAATAAAATTGCTAAAACACCGATAGTTAAAGTTGCTATTCTTGAAACTATCATCTCTTGTTTTTCGTCTATTTGACCTTTTTTAATTACACTTGCGTATAAATCGTGGCTAATGGCACTAGCACCCGCTAATGTCAGTCCTGATACAACCGCAAGGATTGTAGCAAACGCAACCGCTGAAATAAATCCTAAGAACAGGTTACCACCAATAGCATGAGCTAAATGAATAGCCGCCATGTTGTTACCACCGATTAATTTTCCGGCAGCATCGAAATATTGAGGATTTGACATAACAAAAACAATTGCACCAAATCCGATAATAAATGTTAGGATATAAAAATATCCGATAAATCCTGTTGCGAAAAATACTGATTTTCTAGCTTCTTTAGCATCCGCAACAGTAAAAAATCTCATAAGAATATGAGGAAGACCCGCTAAACCGAACATCAACGCCACACCAAGTGAAATTGCAGAATAAGGGTCGCTAACCAGTCCTCCAGGTGCCATGATTTTTTCATGTAAAGGGTGAATTTCCACTGCTTTTTTGAAAAATTCTTCAAAATCAAATCCAAAATGCGCCATAACCGCCAATGCCATAAAAGTAGCACCAGCCAACAACAATCCGGCTTTAATAATCTGTACCCAGGTTGTAGCAAGCATTCCACCGAATGTCACATAAAGTATCATTAAAACACCTACTATAATTACCGCATATGTGTACGGAAGACCAAATAATACCTGAATTAATTTACCGCTACCAACCATTTGAGCGATAAGATAAAGTAATACCGTTGCAATACCACCAAATGCCGCTAAAGTTCTGATAGGTCCTTGTTTTAATCTGAAAGACACAACATCGGCAAAAGTATATTTACCAAGGTTTCTAAGTCTTTCCGCAATCAAAAACAATACAAACGGCCAACCTACCAAAAATCCGATTGAGTAGATAAGTCCGTCATAACCTTTTAAATAAACCAAACCTGAAATTCCCAAAAACGATGCAGCGGACATATAATCCCCGGCCAGCGCAAGTCCGTTTTGAAAACCTGTAATTCCTCCACCTGCTGTATAAAAATCTTTTGCCGTTTTTGTTCTTTTAGCCGCCCAGTATGTAATACCAAGTGTGGCTAATACGAAGATTAAAAACATTACAATGGCAGAAACGTTTAAAGGCTGTCTTTGAACTTCGCCGGTAATTGCGCCTGCTGCCAGAGCAAAAGATGAAATTAATGAAAAGAGTGCTATTTTTTTCATTTTGCTCCTTTATTTAATTTTTGTAGCTCTTCTTCAAGCTCTTTTTTAACTTTTTTTGTAAGTTTGTCAAACACTTTGTTGGCTTTATTGACATAAATCCCCGTAAGGATAAAAGCCGCAAAGATAATCAAAATGCCGATAGGAATACCGATTGTAATTACCGAATCTCTTGAAATCGGAGTTCCTAAAAGTTGTGGGTCAAAAGCGATTGTCAAAATAAAAGAGTAATAAATCGCAAGCAAAACGAATGTAAGCGTCCATGCGAATTTACTTCTTGTTTTGACAAGATACTGATAATCGGGATTACGCTTGATAATCTCGATTGCTTCTTTTGTAAGGGTCATACAAGCTCCTTTTTTTTATTTTTTCAATTAAATGATATGTTTATTGTGTAGCATAAACGTAGCACTTGGAGAAAAATGTAACAATTTATATTAATAAAAAAATAATGTGTGTAAAAAAGTAACAAAATTATTTTATCATATATCCTACGCCTCTAATGTTTGTAATTAAATCTTCTTTTAAAAATTTTTTTAATCTGCTGATTTCCGCTCTAATCGTTGCATTATCAACGCTGTTTTGCCATACCTCTTCTCTTAAATATTCAAAACTTACCGTTTTTCCTTTGTTAAGAGCCAATATTTTTATTATATGTTTGTGTATATTGCTTAATATCACTATTTCGTTGTCAAATAAAAGTTCGTTGTTTTTTACGTCGAATTTGTATCTTTTTGAAAGTTTAATTAAATTTTTTTCATAAGGATTGAGTGTTTTTTCCAGTCTTTCTATCTTTATTAAAAGTTCTTTTAAGTAAAAAGGTTTTTTAATATAATCAAAACATCCGAGATTATATGCCCTTGTAATGTCTTCTATTCTGTTCATTGCGCTTATGAAAATGGTAGGAGGAAAAATTTTTAGACTTTGTAGTTTTTCCAAAATAGAAAATCCGTCTTTATTAGGAAGATGGATATCAAGAATTAAAATATCATAAGAGTTGTTTTTTAAAAACTTATAAGCTTCGTTTCCGTCGAAAAAAGAAATAACCGTATATCCTTCATTTTCAAGATATTCGGTAATTATTTCATTGAGAGAAAATTCATCTTCAACTAAAACTATTTTCATTATTTCCCTTAAATATATATTTAAATGTAATTATATTATCTTTATAGAGTATATCTACTTTAATATTGTATTTTTTGCAAATTTCATTAACCAGATATAGTCCAAGACCAAATCCGGATGAATTTTCTTTTTCTTTGTAAAAAGGTTCAAAAAGTTTGTTAATATTTTCAATTTCAGTTGTTTTATTTGAAAAACTTAAAATATTGTTTTTTGCCGTAATTATAATTTCACTTTTTGGAATGGAATATTTTATGGCATTTGAAATGTTGTTATCAATTATTCTTATTAATTCTTCTTTATTTATAAAAACATTAAAATCTTCAATTTCGGTATTTATTTTAAGTTTTTTGGCTTTGGCAATCATTTCAAAAAACTGTATTCTATCAATCAGCACATCTTTTATATTGATAATCTGAGGCGGGTAATTTTTGTGTTTATATTTTAATACAAAGCTTAAATCAGCATATATATTATTAATCATATGAACGGCCGCTTCAATTCTACTTACATTTTTATCTTTTTTGTCCAAAAAGTCTATTGAGGTTAAAATTATTGCTAATGGAGTGTTTATTTCGTGAATTGCGGTTTTAATGAATTCTTCTTGAGAAGAAATAAGATTTTGAAGTTTTTTTGTTTTTTCTTTTACTTTTTCTTCAAGTTTTAAATTAAGTTCTTTTAATTCTTTGTTTTTTTTATTTAATTCTTTTAGCATTTTATTTACATAAATGGCAATATCTAAAAATTCTTTTATTTTAATATCTTTAAATTTTATGTATTTATGTTTTTGATAGGCGTCTTTAAAAAATTCAACAAAAAGGGCGATTTCCTGTTTTAAGAATTTGTTTAACAGATAAAATCCCCAAAGTGCGAACATATATATAATAAAGCTTAACGTAAGAATATTTAGCATAATTTTTATTAATTTATGAATTAAAAGCTTTTTTTTCTTTTTTATTAATTGTTTTAGGCCACTTAAGGGCTCTTTTAAAATGATTTTAATGTCTTTTTGTTTAAAGATTAAAGTAATTGAATTTGGATTTTCTTTTGAGTGAGTGTATATGAGTTTTTTATTTTTATAAATTTTAACATATAAATTAGTCGGGAGTACGATATTCAGGATTTTTTTGTATGAAGGAGTGCTTTTTATAATTTTTGCCACTTTAAAGGCGGTTGAGCCAAGTTCTTTTTTTTTGTTTTTTATATATGTTTGTTTGAATGTTTGAAGTTCGTTTTCAAAATCTTTATATTCTTCGTAAATAGCAAGTGAAGTAAAAATTAAAGATAATATAAAAAGAAGGGAGACCCCTCCTAAATAAATTGTATTTAGCGATAATTTCATTTAATAATGCAGGTATTTACCACTTCTATAATCGCTTCTACAACTTTTGGGTCTTCAAGTGTTGAAGTGTCTTGTGTTATAGGTTCATTTTTTGCAATAGCTCTTAAAATTCTTCTCATAACTTTACCGCTTCTTGTTTTTGGAAGTCCGGGTACAAATGCGAAATTATCAACTTTTGCTATTGCCCCGATTTCTTCTTTTACAATGTTGTTAATTTCTTTCATTATTTCCATCTCTTCTGCTAAATTGTCGTTTTTTAATACGATATAAGCGAATATACTCTCACCTTTAATTTCATCAGGTTTTCCGACTACCGCAACTTCTGCAACGTGCGGATGTTTTTTGATAGCCGCTTCTATTTCAGCAGTTCCCAGTCTGTGTCCTGAAACGTTAATTACGTCATCAACCCTTCCTGTAATCCAGATATATCCGTCTTCATCGTATATTGCACCGTCTCCGCTAAAATATACAGGTTTTCCGTCTTTTTTTGCTGTGGAGAAGTAACTTTTGATAAATCTTTCAGGGTCTCCCCATATAGTTCTAATCATACTAGGCCACGGTTTTGTAATACATAATAGACCTTTTTCATGAGGAGGCATTTTATTTCCTTCCTCGTCAATAATTTCCGCAAATATTCCAGGAAGAGGGAATGTAGCACTTCCAGGTTTAATAGGAGTTGCCGCTGGAAGAGGTGAAATCATATGTCCTCCGGTTTCAGTCTGCCACCAAGTATCAACGATTGAACATCTGCCTCCTCCTACAACTTCATAATACCATTTCCATGCAGCAGGGTCGATTGGCTCTCCAACCGTTCCTAAAATTCTAAGAGAGCTTAAGTCGTATTTTTTAGGTTCTTCAGGTCCCATTTTATGAAGAAGTCTGATTGCTGTCGGAGCTGTATAGAATTGATTTACTTTATATTCTTCAATCATTTTCCAGCCTCTTCCGGCATCCGGGTAAGTAAGCACTCCTTCAAACATAAGTGTAGTAGCTCCGGCTGCAAGAGGACCGTATACGATGTATGTATGTCCTGTAATCCATCCTATATCGGCCGTACACCAGTAAGTGTCGTTGTCTTTTACATCAAATACCCATTCCATAGTAAGCTGAGCCCAAAGAATATATCCGGCCTGAGAGTGCTGAACCCCTTTTGGTTTTCCTGTACTTCCTGAAGTATAAAGCAAGAAAAGAGGGTCTTCGCTTTCCATAGTTTCAGGTTCGCATTCATCAGGCTGATTTACGATTAAATCATTGTAGCTTACATCTCTTCCGCTAACCCAGTTGATATCTTCATTATTTCTTTCAACAACTAAAACTTTTTCAACAAAATCAATTCCTTCAAGAGCTTTATCAACTGTTGGTTTTAACATATAAGGCTTGCCTTTTCTAAAGGCTCCATCAGCCGTAATTACCACTTTTGCTTTTGCGTCTATTATTCTGTCTTTAAGCGCTTCTGCACTAAATCCCCCAAATACCACACTGTGAATGGCACCGATTCTTGCACATGCAAGCATTGCAAAAGCAGCTTCCGGAATCATAGGCATATAAAGTACGACTCTGTCGCCTTTTTTAACTCCAAGGGATTTTAGAAGATTTGCAAATCTGTTTACCTCTCTGTAAAGTTCAAGGTAAGTTATTATTCTTTTTTCTCCGTTGTCGCCTTCCCATATAATAGCTGCTTTATTTTTTCTTTTTTCAAGATGTCTGTCTATACATTGATAGGATACGTTTAATTTTCCTCCCACAAACCACTTATAAAATGGAGCTTCACTTTCGTCCAATACAGTATCGAAAAGTTTAAACCAGCTTATTTTTTCCCTTGCTAGTTTTGCCCATGTTCCTTCGTAATCTTTTTTAAACTCTTCCACTTTATCCCAGTATTCGCACATATTTTTAAATGCCGGGTTTTTGAATAATTCTTTATGAGGGTAATATACTTCTGTTGTCATTAAGAACTCCTTTATTGTGTTTTTTTTATCATAAGAAAAAAACGCAGCATAAATATAGCATATAAGGTTTTTTTATTATAGGATGGATTGGGGTGTGTAGATTGGTAACAGAAAAAATGAAAAGTGTAAAGTGAAAAGTGTAAAATTAGAAATTAATAAAAACTTTTCACTTTTAATTTTTAACTTTTCATTTTTATTTGTAGTTGTCAATTGCTTTTTTTATAAGCTCAATCGCTTTATCTCTTCCTGCATATCCTGTAACTTTTACCCATTTTCCAGGTTCAAGGTCTTTGTATGTTTCGAAGAAATGTTTGATTTGATTTAATTCTATTTCAGGCAAATCTGATAAATCGTTTATTTTAGCCATTTTAGGGTCAAGTTTTGTAACGGGTACGGCTACTATTTTTTCGTCTTTTCCGCTCTCATCTTCCATGATAAGTACACCTATTACTTTTGATTTAATAACACATCCCGGTACTACACTCTCACTTGAGAGAACCAAAATATCAATCGGGTCTCCGTCATCTGCTAAAGTGTTAGGTACAAATCCGTAATTTGCAGGATAAAACTGGCTTCCGTAAAGAATCCTGTCAAGAAAAATAGCACCGCTTTCTTTATCAAGTTCGTATTTGATATTGCTTCCTTTTGGAATTTCGATAACCGCGTTTACCGCTTCTTCAGGATTTCCAGGTTTAATTTTACTGATATCCATTTTTACTCCTTTTTTTGTGAAATTATATCCAAATACTTTATTAAGTAAATACCGCTTATATAAATAATCCAGTTGATATATATCCACAAGAGCATAAACATTAATATGGAAACAGAACCGTAAATGGTTGTATAAGTCTTATTTATTAATACGTAATAAATAAAAACGTTTTTAGAAATAAAAAAAGCAATACTTACTAGAAACGAGGAAATAAAGACTGATTTTGTTGTTTCGTTAATTAATGTTAATTTATAAGCTAAAAAAAATGTAAACCACATTAATAAAAACGGCGCAAATGTAGCTATATTAATCCATGACGTTAAAGAGGATTTATCAAGAAAAAACTGAAATTTAATTGATAAATACATAGCCGTGGCAAAAAGTATCGGAAAAAGGGTAAGCATTGTCCAGTAAAGTTTAATTCTTTCCCACAGATTTCTTTTTTCCTGATTAAAAATTTTTGAAATTATTGTTTCATAGTTATCAAAAAATAAAATAGAGGTGATTAAAATATAAAGACCTCCTATAATTCCCATTTTAGAAGAATTACTTAAAAAATGAGTTAAATATTCTTTAATAAGTTCCTGATTTGTGGGAAGAATATTTGATGCTATAAAATTTTCAAGTTTTATATAAAATTCGTTAAAAAAAGGGCTCGAAGCAAAAATACTTAAAACAATTAAAATTATCGGAACAAGAGAAAAAATAGTATAAAAACTCAGTGCCGCCGAATAAAGTGTAATTTCATCAACCGTTTCTTTTAGTGCTTTTACATTTATATTTTTTAATATTTTTAATAATTTTCCATTTTCCATTTTCAATTTTCCATTTGAAGTTTTTCTTTTTTTTCTTCAAGCTCAAGATATCTTTCAACCTTTTCATCATATATCTTTTTAATCTCTTCAAGTTCTTTACTTAAAGTCATAAGTCCTTTTTCCTGATAACATTCAGGGTCTGCCAGGCACTCTTCAATTTCGGCTATCGTTGTTTCAAGCTCTTCTATAAGCTTTGGCAGTTCGTTTAGCTCTTTTTGTTCTTTGTAACTCAGTTTTTTTTGAGTTCTTTTTTTAGGCTTTTCTTTTTTTTCTTCATTTTCCATTTTCCATTTAACATTTTCAATTTGTTTGAGTTCTTTTTCAATCTCAAGATATTCGGTGTACGGAATGTGGCTTTCTTCCACAATTCCGCCGCCTTTAAAAATAAAGAGCTTCTTAGCCACTTTATCTACAAAATATCTGTCATGGCTTACAAATATTACGCTTCCATCAAAATCTATTAAATACTCTTCCAAAATATTGATTGTCGGAATATCGAGGTCGTTTGTGGGCTCATCTAAAATCAAAACGTCAAAATTTTTTGTAAAAAGAAGCGCTAGAGCGACTCTTGTTTTTTCCCCTCCGCTTAAAACGCCGATTTTTTTTGTCAGATATTCCGGAGGAAACAGAAATTCTCTTAAATATCCATATACATGCATATTGCGGCCTCTTACATTTACATGGTCTCCGCCCTCAGGGCAAAACGTTTCAATCAAATCCTTGTTATCATCAAGCATAGATTTTCTCTGGTCAAGATATCCGATTTTCAGATTTTCTCCGACTTTTATAATTCCGCTATCGGGTTTTTCCTCTCCTATTAAAAGTTTAAGAAGTGTTGATTTTCCTGCTCCGTTTTTACCGACTATTGCAATTTTGTCTTTTTGTAAAATCCTTGTAGAGAAATCTTTTATTAAAAGTTTGTTTCCGATTGATTTTGTAAGGTTTTCAATCTCAAACATAACTTTTTTACGGTTTATTTTGTCTTCTTCTTTTTTGAGAAGTTCCCGTTTTAGCTGGATTTCTATTTTACGGATTTCGCTTCTGTCTTCTTTTACTTTTTCGCGAAGTTCAAGCACTCTTTTTTTTCTGCCTTCGTTTCTTTTTAGCCTTGCTTTAACTCCACGTCTTAGCCATTCTTCTTCTCTTTTTAATAGTCTTAGTTCATTTTCATATTCTTTTTCTTTAATTTTTAAAAGCTCTTCTTTTTGTCTGATATAATCGGCATATCCCCCTTTAAAGCTTCTAAGACGGCAGTTTTCAAGTTCCACGACCCTTGTAGCGATTCTGTCTATAAAATACCTGTCATGGCTTACTACTATAAAAGTATATTTTTCTTTTAAAAGCATATCTTCCAAAAACTCTGTCATATAGACGTCAAGGTGGTTTGTAGGTTCGTCTAAAAGCAGGACGTCCGGTTTTTGAAGTAAAAGAGAAGCAAGGGCCACTCTTCTTTGTTCTCCACCGCTAAGCAGTGAAATGTCTTTGTTTTCGTATTTTTTTAAATCGAACTCCTGCAATACTCTCTCTATTCTGTCGTCTAGGTTCCATGCGTTATGAAAATCCAAAAATTTTGTTATTTTGTCAAGTTCGTTTTGCACGGCTTTATTATCCGGATTTTTGCTGAATTCTTCGGTTAATTTTAAATATTTTTCATAAGCCTCTTTAAATTCGGCAAGTTCGTTTTCTATAGCTTCTCTTACACTCACTCCCGCATTAAATTTCGGCTGTTGAAGAAGTCTTTTTATTTTTATTCCGTTTTTAGTGATTATTTCTCCGCTGTCGGGTTCTATAGTGCCGTCGATTATTTTCATAAGAGTGGATTTACCGCTTCCGTTTTTTCCAATAAGAGCGACCCTTTCTCCTTCATCGAGATGAAATTCTACGTTGCAGAGTATTTTTTGGGCTTCAAATTTTTTGCTGACGTTTATTAAATCTATTAATGCCATTTTTTCCCTTTTTTGTTATTATTTACAGATGTAATATTTTTGTTATAATTTCTAATCAAAATGTCCGGGAGTTTAAAAATGAAAAAAATCTTATTAGTAATTTTATCAATATTTTTCGCTTTTGCTTCTGAAAACGAAGATTTTTTACAGGCTTTAAACGAAGTTAGCGAAATAGCCACCCAGACAAAAATAAATATAGATAAAGCTCCCTCGAATGTTGATGTAATAAGACGAGATTTTATCAAAAAAAGCGGGGCAAAAACGCTTCTTGATGTTTTAAAGTATATTCCGGGTGTTGAGCTTTCTATGTCTTCAAGCGGTAAAAAAGAGCTTATTATAAGAGGAAACAAATCCACATACAGGGATAAAATCAAATTTATGATAAACGGTGTTGAGGTTACCAATAACCTTTATACCAATCAGTTTTATTATTATAATTTTCCGGCTTCTCTTATTAAAAGGGTAGAATTTACAAAAACCCCTGATTCCGTTTTATACGGAGGAAACGCTTTTTTAGGCGTAATTAATATTATTACTGTTGATGAACTTGAGGATGATTTTGTCAATTTTTATATATCCAACAAAAAAGAGTATGTAGGAAGTTTATTTAAAAAGTTTAAAAACGACAAACTTTTAATAGATGCTTATTACAGCTATTCAAAACCGGATATTACCGCTCCGACTTCTTATCTGGCGGATATAGAGACATATACCGCAATCCCTTACAGAAGCGGGGTAAAAGCGCATACGTTGGAAAAAAACATAGGCCTTGGGGTAACTTATAAGGAAGAAAACTATAACATAAAATACAGGCTGCAGTTTTATGAAAAAGGTAACTTTTTTGGAATTTCCAGAATTACTCCTTTAAAACACGACAAAACGATAAAACTTATCCATCAGTATTTAAATTATAATTATTCAAAATATTTACAATATAACCTTAAAAACTCTTTTGATGCGGGAGTTAAATATTATATATGGGACGGGGAGTTTAGGACTATACCTTACGATTTTAACGAAACTATAGACAATAATCCGGATAATGATATTATTGCGGGGGCTAAAGTTAACGAAATAGAATATTATCTTAAAGATTCGTTAAGGTATGAAAGCGATTTACACAATATTGTTTTTGTTTTTGAAACAAAATACGCCAAGCCTTTTGATTATTATTATCTTCAATACGTAGATAGTATGGACGGAGTTCAAAATGCTGTTAATCTAGGGCCTAATAAAAAACATTTAACAAGAGATAAAAATGCTTTAAAAGAAGGAATACACAGGTTTGTCTATTCGTTTGGAGCTCAGGATTTAATTACATTAAGCGATAAATTTTCTTTAATAGGAGGGGCTAGGTATGATGATTACAACGATTTTGGTTCAAAAATCTCTTATAAATTAGGAGGGGTGTATAACTTTTCTTCAAGAACGACTTTTAAACTTCTTTTCAATTCTGCTTACAGGGTGCCTTCTTGGGTGGAACTTTATTCTAAAAGCGCTACCGACTTTAACGGTAACGAAGATTTAAAACCAGAAACCATCGATATGTTAGAAGCCATTTTTATAAAAAAAATAACGGATAAAGACAAAATAAAACTTGTTTATTTTTACGGGGTTAATAGAGATTATATAGGAAGAAAAATAGATTTTTCCACAGGTAAAAAAATATATGAAAATCTGGGCGATTATCATATAAGGGGAGGAGAGTTTAGTTATGACAGGTATGATGAGAAGTATCATTTTAACTTTTCTTATTCTTTAAACAAAAATTATTACGATTTTGAGATGAATATTAAAGGTATTGATTATTACGACTGGCCGGGTAACAGGGAACATCTTGTAAAATCTTTTTTGAATTACAGGTTTAACGAAAAGTGTTCCGCTTTTGTTGGTAGCCTGTGGGGCAGTAAGATAAAAACGCCTATAATTAAAGATATTAACCCTTATTTTACCCTCAATGCAAATGTTAATTTTAAATATAAAGATTATGATTTTAGAGTAGGTGTCGATAATATAACAAATCATAAAAATTATTATTGGATTGACCCGAGCGATTTAATTGCCGGAAGGTATTTTTTTGAATTTGATGGGGCGAAAGTTCCTGAAATTGGAAGAAAAATATATCTTACAGTTGAGAAAAGCTGGTGATGAAAAGATTAATTTTATTTTTACTTATCTGTTTTTCGTTTTTATTCGGAAATATGAAAGAACTGTTGTTGATAGAATCAAAACTTTATCCTAAAATAGTAAGACTTGAAACATCTCTAAAAGATAAAGAACAAATTACTTTTGCTGTTTTGTATGAAGAGAGTGAAAAAGAGAATGCTTATGAAATGGCCAAGCTTTTAAGAAAACAGGGGATTAACGTAAAAATAGCTCCTCTTAATCAAGGTATTCCAAATGCCGACGCATATGTTTTAATGGCAAAAAAAGTCTGCGGTAATACTTTAGATAATCTGTTAAAAAAAAGGAAACTGATTTTCGGGGTCTATCCGCAGTCGATAGAATATTCTATAATTAACGTATATATAGGTGTTAAAATAAAACCTCTTATAAATCCTTATCTTTTAAAAAAAGCAAAAATTTCTTTAAGTCCAATAATATTTAAGGTGGCTAAAATCTATGAAAAGTAGAATTTCTTTAAAAAAAATGCTTGATATTTTTCTTTTTATTTTATTAACTCTATTTATGCTTTATATTACCTTTGATTTTTTTAATATTTCAAAAACCTTAAAAGAGCTTCAAAGAGAAAAAATAGAACTTACTTTTAAAAATGAAAAAGAGACACTGATTACACTTTTAAAACTTGATTTTTTGGAAGAACTTAACAATGAAATAAAAAAAACAATACTTCATTCAAAAGAGATAAAAAATGTTGTTATTAATATCGGTAAAAAAAGATATTCTTATTCATCCGTTAATACAGGCAGAAAAATAGTTATTCCGGTTGTTGAAAAAAATAAAAAAGTAGGCGAAATAATAGTTTTTTATGATGAAAAAAGTTTTTTAGAACATTTTTTTGAAAAGTATTTTATAAGGTTTTTAATATATGTGGGAATAGTCTTGCCGTTAATAGCGTTGGTGTTTTTTTATTTTAAAAAAAGAATTACAAAACTCAATTTTCTTGCAAAAAAACTTGAAAAAATCAATTTTAAAAAAATTTCTTACATAAAACCGGTTGATAATTATTATGAAATAGTAAATATTACAAACGCCGTTAATAAACTCCTCTCTCAGGTTAATCTCTTTTATGAAAACCAAAGAAAATTTCTGCAAAGGATTATAAAATATAAAAAACATCTTGAAACGGCCCAGCAGATTTCCGAGATGTTTAGCTGGGATTACGACTGTAAAAGCAAAAAATTTACTTTAAGTAAAAAGCATATAAAGTTTCTGGGATTAAAACAGGTCTCTTCTTTTGAAGATTTTTTAAATCATATGGATGAAAAAGATAAAAACAGATTTTTAAAATATATTAAAGAGGCCTGTGAAAACTGCAGTTCGTTTGAGTTTGTTCATAAATTTATAAACGATAACGCCAAAATATTTTATTTAAAAACTGTGGGAAAATGCATAAAAGATAAAATAATAGGCGTTAGTTTAAACGTTACGGAAGATATTTTAAAACAGCAGAAAATCGAATTTTTGGCTTATCATGACCCTCTGACATCCCTTCCTAACAGGACATATTTAAAAGAGCAGTTTAATCTTTTACTTTCAATAGCCAAAAGGGATGGAAAAAAAATAGGCATTTTATATCTTGATTTGGACAATTTTAAAATGGTTAACGATACATTAGGTCATGAAAGCGGCGATAAACTGCTTATTGAGATTGCAAACCGTCTTCAAAAAGCGTTGAGAAAAAGCGATGTTATCGTAAGAATAGGGGGAGATGAGTTTGTTGTTATATTAAACGGAATAAATTCAAAAAATGATGTTTTAGAAGTTGTAAATAAAATAACAAACGTTTTAAAAAAGCCTATAATAATAAAAACTACTCCCATATATCCTACTTTCAGTATAGGGTGCGCTATTTTCCCGGATGATTCCGAAGATGAGGAAGAGCTTTTAAAATTTGCGGACATTGCTATGTATGAAGCCAAAAACAAAGGTAAAAACAACTGTGCGTTTATTAATGAAGAGCTTAAAAAACAGGTGGATGAATATTACAATATAACATCCGAACTTAAAAAAGCCTTAAAAAAAGATAACGAACTTGTTTTATTTTTTCAGCCTAAAATAGATATTAAAAATAAAAAAATAGAAGGTGCTGAAGGTTTAATCAGATGGTATCATCCCACAAGAGGTCTTTTGAGTCCTTTTTATTTTATTCCTCATGCCGAAAGGAGTAATTTAATTGTTCAAATAGACCGTTATGTTATGAAAAAAGCGTTTGAAACGTTAAAAAAATGGCAAAAGGGAGCCTTTAAAGATTATGTATTAGCCATTAATATATCCGCTAATGAATTTAGACAAAGAGACTTTGTTTCTAATTTAAAAAATCTTTTAAACGAATATAAAATAGACCCTGCTAAGCTGGAAATAGAAATAACCGAAACGCTGAGTATGCAGAATATCTCTTATGCGATAAGTGTTTTGGAAGAAGTTAAAGCCTTAGGTTTTAAAATAGCCCTTGATGATTTTGGGACGGGATATTCTTCTTTGAATTATCTTAAAAAACTTCCTTTTGATACTTTAAAAATAGACCAGACTTTTATAAGGGATTTGGAAACGGATAATGACGATTTGGTTATTACAAAACTGATTATTCAAATAGCCAACGTCCTTAATAAAAAAACCGTAGCCGAAGGGGTTGAGACCAAAAAACTTCTTGAAATAGTGGAGGATTTAGGTTGTGATATAGTACAGGGGTATTATTTTTCACCTCCTTTAGAGGAAAAAAAATTTATTGAATATTGTAAAAATTTTAAATATCCAAAATAGATTTTGCTTTTTTTATATCTTCAAAAATGGCTTTTTTCAGTTCGTTTAAAGAGGAAAATTTCTTAATCTCCCTTATAAGGTCAAAAAATTCTATAGAGATTAATTTTTGTTCTTTAAAAGGGGAGAGAATATGAGTTTCGATGGAAAAATTATCGTCTGTTGAGCGTGTTCCTATAAATGTAACGGATGGAGCTGAATTGGTAAAAGTTGCGTAAACACCGGCTTTTGGAATGGTATAAGGCTTTAATGGTTCTATATTTATAGTAGGGACAAGTTCTTTTGAGCCTAGTCCCTGTCCTTTTATCTGCATTCCTTTTATTTTGTAATTCCTTCCTAAAAAGGTGTTTGCTTTTTTGATGTTTCCTTCTCTTATGAATTTTCTTATAACTTTTGCATGAACTCCTGTGTTTTCTATTTTTATCTCTTTTATAACTTCCACTTTAAAATATTTTTTTAAAGTATTTATATCACCGCTTCTGTTTTTGCCGAATTTAAAATCTTCTCCTACAATAATACACGAAGCGTTTAACTTTTTAAGGTATTTAATAAACTCCAATGCGCTTAAATCTTTTATTTTTTCTAAAATTAAAAAATCAAAAGGCTTTTTAATGTATTCAAGCCTGTCAAATCCGGGAGTTAAGGAACTTCCTTTTTCTATTATTACTACTTTGTCGGCTTTTCGAATGAGCTCTTGATGGGCGATATGAACTCCGTCAAAACCTCCTATTGCTATTTTCATCTGTTTTCTTTAAAAAATTCAATAATCGCTCTTGCGTCTTTTTCGTTTAATACGTCTTTTAACTCTTCAAACGAAGCTTTTTTGATATTTTCAAATGTTCCGAAATAATTTAAAAGTTTTGTCATTTTGGCTTTTCCTATTCCTTTTACCTTTAGTAAGTCTATTTGGGTGTCTTTTTTTCTTTTTGTTTTTCGGTGAAACTCTATTGCGAACCTGTGAGCCTCATCTCTTAGCATCTGCAGAAACTGAAGCCTTTTATCATTTGCCGATAAATCTAGTTTTAATACCTCATCTCCGTCAAAATAGTATATTTTATCTTTTGCCGCACCTTTTGCCCTGTGGGTTTTTGAGTCGATTTTTTCTTTTGAGATAGCTAAAACATCTATATTTGCTCCGGTTGAATCAATTATTTCCTTAGCGAGTTTAAGCTGGGCTTTTCCCCCGTCAATCAGCCACAGCTCAGG
This sequence comes from Caminibacter sp., assembly GCF_053999135.1. Lineage (NCBI taxonomy): Bacteria > Pseudomonadati > Campylobacterota > Epsilonproteobacteria > Nautiliales > Nautiliaceae > Caminibacter > Caminibacter sp. The sequence continues at coordinate 45,848 of NZ_JBMXVQ010000018.1, read as the reverse complement.
CGGAGGATTTTTTTTAAAACTTATTGCTCTTCTTGTAAGAAGCTCTCTCATTTGAGAGTATTCGTCTTTACTTTCAAGATGATAATGTCTGTAGTCTTCTTTTTTAAATTTACCGTTTTCCCATACAATCATAGCACCTACCGTTGCTTCACCCTGCATATGGGAAGTGTCAAATGTTTCGATTTTATAAGGGGTGTTTTGAAGGTTAAAAAGAGTTTTTATCTCTTCTAAAATCGTGTTTTCTTTGGTGTTTTTAATAACTTCAAGGGCGTTTAATTTTGCAAGTTTTATTAAATTGTTTCGCTCAGACGTAGTAGGGGTGATAATGGAGATTTTTTTGCCGAATTTTTCGCTTAAAACTTTGCTTAGCCATTCTCTTTCTTCAAAATCTTCACCCACAAGTATTTTATTTGAAGTAAAAGGAGTTTCGGTTGAGTAAAATTCCAAAATTGCCCTTGTATAAATTTCTCCTTTTTCGGGTGCGGTTTGGGAGTTGATAATAGAATGTGAACTTGCAACCACTTTTCCTTCCCTGACGAATATCCTGATAACCACCGCTTTTTTGTTAAATATTTCAACTACGAAAATATCCAAATCCTCAAGTTTTGCCAAATCGACTTTTGAGTAAATTTCGGCGCTTTCAATAGATTTTATTCTGTCTCTAATTTCGGCGGCTTCTTCAAATTGAAGATTTTGGGCGTGTTTTTCCATTCTTTTATAAAGAATGTTTAATATTTTTTCTTTATTATGGATTAATTTTATGGCTTTATTTATATATTTCATATATTCTTTTGAAGTAATTTTTCCTTCACATGGTGCTAAACATCTGCCGATTTGGTGATAAAGGCATGCTTTTTTGCCTTTAAGACAGCTTTTTGACTGAACAAGTGGAATTTCTTCATATACGGTTTTAAGAATAGCGGAAGCTCCGCTGCTGAAAGGTCCGAAATATTTGATGTTTTTTCCTTTTACAATTTTTCTGGTGATTTGAGGCATGGGGAAAGGCTCATCAAGGTTGATATAAATATAAGGATATGTTTTATCGTCTCTTAAAAGAATATTGTATTTGGGTTTTAGCTGTTTTATAAGGGAATTTTCCAAAATAAGAGCGTCGTTTTCGCTTTCAACTACAATATAGTTTATGTCTTTTGCTTCGCTTATCATTTTATAAATTCTGGGACTTAGATTTTCGGCTGGTCTGAAGGGATTGAACCGAAAATAACTTTTTACCCTTTTTTTCAGACTTTTTGCTTTTCCGATATATAAAAGTTTTCCGTTTTTGTCGAAATATTGATAAACTCCCGGCTTATCCGGAAGGGATTTGATTTTTTCGGCTAACAACAGATTCCTTTTTTATGAAATTATATAAAAAAATGATTAATTCCTCATTTGGTCGGTGTCTTAAGCAAAAATTAAAATTTTTTTTGATATGATTGTTTAAAATTACTCAAAGGATTATGATGAAACTGACGTTAATGGGGAACGAAGCTATAGCCTGGGGACTTTACCATGCGGATACGGGGATACTCAGCGGTTATCCCGGGACACCTTCAAGCGAAATACTTACCACGTATCAAAAACTTATAAAAGAATTTAAACTTCCGGCTTACGCCCAATGGGCCACAAATGAAAAGGTAGGGTTTGAGGTGGCTTATGCCGGAGCAGTTGCCGGGGTTAACGCTGCCGTTACAATGAAACAGGTTGGGCTTAATGTAGCAAGCGATGCTCTTATGAGCGCTTCTTTTATAGGAAACAAGGGTGCTTTTGTGCTGGTTGTCGCAGACGACCCGGGATTTAATTCCTCCCAGACCGAACAGGACAGCAGGGAATTTGCGAGATTTGCGAGAATTCCGGTTTTAGACCCTTCGACTCCCAAAGAAGCTTACGAATTTACAAAATTGGCTTCTAAAATCTCAAAAATTTTTGAGACCCCTGTTATGTTAAGAAGCGTTATGAGGGTTTCTCATTCAAGAGAGATAGTGGAAGTTGAAGATAATTACTCTTTTAAAAAACAGGAAGGAGATTTTAAAAGAGATATTTCAAGGTGGGCGGCTGTACCAAGAACCGGCAGACTAGCCCAAGCATACGAACAGCTTGAGAGACTGGATAAAATAAGGGACTTTAATTACAGGGAGTTTATAAAGCCTAAAATCGATTCTTTAAAGGGAAGTGAAAATTTGATAATTTCAAGCGGGGCGGCATATGGTTACGTAAAAGAAGTTGTTGAAGAACTTAAACTTGATATAGATATTTTAAAAATAGATATGCCTTATCCTCTGCCGGCTGACAGGTTAAAAGAGTTGGTAAAAACATATAAAAAAGTCCTTGTTGTAGAAGAGACATATCCTGTAATTGAAGAAGAGATAAGAAGCGAAAACGTTTACGGCAGGATGAGTGGGCATATGCATCAGGTTGACGAAATGAATAAGGAAAGAGTGCTTGAATCTTTAAAAAAAACAGGTCTTTATCAGGGGAAAAATATTTATAAACCTCTCTTTATTCCTGAAAATTTTTCGGTAAGAAAACCAAATCTGTGTCCGGGATGTCCTCATAGAGATATGTTTTTTGCCATTAAAAAAGTGTTCAGGCCTAAAAAGTCGATTTATCCTTCTGATATAGGATGTTATACGCTTGGAATAAATCAGGAAGCTATTGATACGGTGCTTTGTATGGGAGCAAGCGTTTCTATGGCTCACGGTTTTGCCGTTGCCGATAAAAATAAAACCGTAATAGCTACAATAGGGGATTCCACCTTTTTCCACGGAGGGATTCCGCCCCTTATAAACGCTGTATATCAAAAGGCTAAGTTTATTTTGGTTGTTTTGGATAACTCGACTGTTGCTATGACAGGGCGTCAGACAACTCCGGAGAGAGAAAACCCTCAGGTTGACCTTAAAAAAGTCGTTGAAGGGTGCGGGGCTGAGGTTATGGAATATTTTTACAAACCTGATATTAATGAAACTATAAACTTTTTTAAAAAGGTAAAGAAAAAATACGAAGAGATTGATAAACCTTTAGTGGTTATAAGCAGACAGTTTTGTGTTTTAGATAAGGAAAGGGCGGATGAGTTTCTCCCTAAAGTTTACGCCGAAGTTGATGAGGAGAAATGCGTTGCCTGTGATGTGTGTACTACTCAGTTTGTATGTCCTCCTATGGCTTACAATGAGAATGGAAAAATTGAAATAGACCCTCTTTTGTGTGTCGGATGTGGGGTTTGTATAAGCGGCGTATGTCCGACAGACGCTTTTATTCCACGAAAGGAAGAAAAATGAGATATCAGATAGTAATAGCCGGATTTGGAGGTCAGGGAGTGGTTTTTTTGGTAAAGGTGTTAAGTGTTTGCGCCGGAAAAAAAGGATATAAATTTTTAGGTACCGAAAATCATGGGATGAGTCAAAGGGGAGGAAGTGTGAGTTCTCACATAAAAATAGGGGATTTTTACAACCCCCTTATAGATTATGCCCAGGCAGATTTGCTTATAGCGCTTGATAAAGACGAAGCCGTTTTAAACCTGCCTTACTTGAAAAAAGACGGAAAAATAGTGGTTAATGCAGATAAATTTCCTTCGCTACCAGTGGAGATTTATAAAATAGATGCTTCGAAACTTGCGGAAGACGGGCTTTTTGATGCAAAAGGATTAAACGTTTTTATGCTTGGAATAGTCCTTGCGAAAGTTAAGGATTTTCCATTTAGCGTAGATGAGGTAAAAGAGGCTATACAAGAGACAAATCCTAAATTCGCTTCTAAAAATTTTGAAATTTTGGATAAAGCGATAGAATATGCACAAAATATATAAAAACAAAAGGAGACAAAAATGATTTTGAATGAAATTGAAAGCGCAAAAAGAGAAGATATAGAAAAACTTCAATTAAAAAGATTAAAGGAAGTGGTAAGAAGAGTATATTCTTTAAGTCCTTTTTATAGACAAAAATTTGATAAACTCGGAATTAAACCGGATGATGTTAAAACACTTGAGGATATTCAAAAACTTCCTTTTACCAAAAAGCAGGATTTAAGGGATAATTATCCTTTTGGACTTTTTACAGTGCCTATGAGTGAGGTTGTCAGGATTCATAGTTCTTCTGGAACAACAGGGAAACCGACTGTCGTGGGATATACAAAGCACGATATGGATGTTTGGAATGAGGTTATTATGAGAACTTACGTCGCCGGTGATGTTACAAGCAAAGATGTGGTTCATAACGCTTACGGATACGGTCTTTTTACCGGAGGTCTCGGGTTTCATGAAGCTGCCCAGAAAATAGGAGCCACTATTGTTCCCGCAAGCGGGGGGTTTACCGACAGACAGCTTATGCTAATGAGAGATTTTGGTGCCACTATTTTATGCTGTACTCCAAGTTTCGCCCTTCATTTGGCGGAAGTTGCCAGAAAAGAGGGGCCTGAGTTTAGAAAAGATTATAAGCTGAGGGCCGGATTTTTCGGAGCCGAGCCTACCAGTGAGGGATTAAGAATGGAAGTCGCAAAAATGTGGGATATAGAGTATTACGAAGTATACGGTCTTAGCGAGATTATAGGACCTGGTGTTGCTTTCGGATGTAATAAGGGGGTTGGACTTCATATAAATGAAGACCATTTTTATCCGGAGATAATAGATCCTAAAACGGGTGAGGTGTTGCCTGAGGGGGAAGTTGGGGAACTTGTTTTAACTACTCTTACCAAACAGGCTCTTCCTATAATAAGGTACAGAACTGGGGATATAACAAGATTGTATAGAGAACCATGTGCTTGTGGGAGAACTACCGTGAGAATGGAAAGTATAAGCGGAAGAGTCGATGATATGCTAATAATAAACGGAGTTAACGTATTTCCTTCTCAGATTGAGCATGTTATAGCCAATAGCGAAGGGGTTACTCTTAATTATCAAATCATAGCGGATAAAAAAGGTTATCTTGACAAACTTGAAATTATGGTTGAGGTTAGCGATGAGATTATGATGGATAATGTGGCAAAACTTGAAAAAATCAAAAAAGACCTTCAAAGCGCGCTGTTAAATAATCTTTATATAAACACGAACGTTATTTTGGTTGAACCTAACACGATAGAAAGAAGCATGGGAAAAGCGGTTAGGATTATAGATAAAAGAAAAGGATAAAAAATGAAACAGATATCCGTTTTTTTGGAAAACAAAAAAGGAAGGTTAAAAGAAGTGACTTCCGCTTTAGCAAAAGAGGGTGTGGGAATAAAAGCGGTGGTACTTAGTGAATCTATAGAATTTGGGGTGTTAAAAATTATAACGGATAATATAGCAAAGGCAGTAGAAGCCATAGAAAAAAACGGTTTTAGTCTTACTCTTACCGATATTTTGGTAGTTGAAATTGAAGATGAGACGGGGACATTTAATAAAGTGGTTTCTTTATTCAGTGATAACGGTATAGAAATCGAGTATTGTTATACCATAAGCAGCGAGAAAGGGGCTTTTGCTTTTAAGGTTGATAAGCTTTCATTGGCAAAAGAAATACTTTTAAAACATTCTTTAAGGTTTCAATAGCTTTTTTATTTCTTCGAATTTAGCCCTGATTTCAGGGTTTTTTGCTTTTATTTCAAAATTTTTTACCTCTTTTATAAAAAATTTAATCTCTTTTGGGACTTTTTGTTTAGAAGTATACTTATAATTAGTGATGATTTTTGAGGGGTTAATGTCCGTGCACATATTAAGTTTATGCATCTCTTTTATAATGGAAAAAATCATATCTCTTTTAAAAAAAATCTCCTGTCTTATTGCAGGGTGGGTTACGTCTATGTATAAAACGCTGCCTTTATGGGTCATTTTTGAGATATATTTTTTGTAATTTTGAGGTAATAGTGATATAATTTTCCTTAAACAACGGTGAATGTTCAATTTCGGTTCGAAAGGTTTTAGTATATGGTTAATTATTTCATCGGCTTTTTTCATATTGCAATTATAGCTATTTTTTTGGGATGCGGCTATAAAGCTCCCCCTAAATGGAGCGAAGATACCAATTCTACAAAAACTATTAAAACTAAAGAAGTAAAAGTCAATATCGATTGATGGGAGAGATATGAAGTTTGATTGTATTATTGTCGGAAGCGGTCTTGCCGCTCTTTGGTGTGCTAAATTTTTAAATGAAGCTGGAAAAAACACTCTTATCGTTACGAAAAATCAGGTTTGGGATTGTAACTCTTTTTACGCTCAAGGGGGAGTTACGCTGGCTCTTAACGAAGAAGATGTTCCCGTGCATATAGAAGATACGCTAAAAGCGGGAAGTTATCATAATAAAAAAGAGATGGTTGAAATTTTAAGCAGGGCTTCTTTAAAAATAAAAGAAGAGCTTTTAAATTACGGTTTTAGATTCGACCATGGAGTTACGAAAGAAGGAGCCCACAGTGTAAGACGTGTTTTCCATGCAGGTGGAGATGCAACCGGAAGGGAGCTTCATAAATTTATTTTAAAAAAAGACAGAAGTTATCTGATGGATGAATCAGTGGTTTTTGATATTTTAATAAAAGAAAATACGGTATACGGAATAAGTGTACTTAAAAATGGAAAAACGTTTAATATATATGCCGATAATGTAATTGTGGCAAGCGGAGGTATAGGAGCTCTTTATAAATACGATACAAACGCAAGAACAATTGCCGGAGAAATGCAGGGGCTTGCCGTTGAAAAAGGAATAGAGCTTAACGATATGGAAATGACACAGTTTCATCCGACTGTATTTATCAAAATGAAATTTTCCCAAAAACTTCTTTTAACGGAAGCCTTAAGAGGTGAGGGTGCTTATATTATAGATGAAGATGGTAAAAGATTTTTGTTTGAGTACGACCCAAGAGGAGAACTTGCCAGCCGGGATATAGTAAGCCGCGCTATTTTTATGCATCAGCAAAAGGGGCATAGAGTATTTCTTGATGTTAGTATGTTTGATGAGGAATATTTTAAAAAGAGATTTCCCACCATATATCAAAAACTGAAAGACTACGATATTAACGTTCCTTATGAGCCTATTCCTATATCTCCCGCTTTTCATTATATGATGGGCGGTATAAAAGTTGATAAAAATTCAAAAGTGCCGAACTTTAATAATCTTTACGCTGTGGGAGAAGTTGCTAATACAGGGGTTCATGGAGCCAACAGGCTTGCTAGCAATTCTTTGCTTGAATGTTTCGTTTTTGCCAAAAGAGCTGCTAAGGATATTATAAAAAAAGATTTTAAAACGGATAATATTGAATTTGATATTGAAAAAAAAGAGTTTTTTAAAAAAGAAGATAAAAAATATAAAAACCGTTTAAGAGAGGTTATGTGGGAAAAAGTTGGAATAATAAGAACAAAAAGGGGGCTGTATGATGCGTTAGAGTTTATAGAAAAAAGTATGGATAAAGTAGGGTATTTGACAAAACTTAGATTTTTAACGGCAAGAGAGATTGTAAAAGCCGCTTTAAAAAGGGAAAAATCCCTTGGAGCACATTATATAAGGAGTGAAAATGCATGAAGTAATTCATGATTTTACCCATACTTGGGTAGGAATAACGGTATTATTAGTGTTTGTTGTAGGATATATCACAATAGCTGCTGAAGAAAAGTTAAGAATGAATAAAGCCAAGCCTGCTTTATTTATAGGTACCTTTTCTTTTATGTTAATAGGAATTTATTTTGCCATTAACGGGCTTGACCCGACTCCTTTGCATCATGAAATGCAAAAACTGATAGAAGAAATAGCCGAAATTTTCTTCTTTTTGTTTGTAGCTATGACTTATATAGAAACTCTGATAGAAAGAGGCGTTTTTGAAGCTCTACGCTACAGACTGGTATCGAGGGGATATAGTTATAAAAAGCTTTTCTGGATTACAGGAACGCTTGCTTTTTGGATCTCCCCGGTAGCCGATAACCTTACTACGGCTCTTATTTTATCAACTGTCTTGCTTACGATAGACAGACACAACCCGGAATTTTTAGTTCCCGGAGCTATAAATATTGTTGTTGCCGCAAATGCGGGTGGTGCATGGTCGCCTTTTGGGGATATTACGACTCTTATGGCATGGACTGCCGGAAAAGGTGAATTTATTGACTTTTTATTCCTGTTTCCGCCCGCTTTTGTAGGATGGCTGCTTACCGCCTGGCTTTTGAGCCTTTTCGTTCCAAAAGGCGAGCCTCATTTTGACGCCCTTACGACTCCTAAAGTTGAGATAAAAAAAGGAGGTAAAGTAGTTATAGCCCTTGGTATTTTAACAATTGCAATTGCCGTAATAGGTCATATTTTATTTCATTTTCCGGCTATGTGGGGTATGATGTTTGGGCTTTCTTTGCTTCTTCTTTATTCCCTGTATCATAAAAGAAAACATCAAGAACACTTTAATGTTTTTGTAAATATGGAAAAAGTTGAAAACGATACTCTTTTATTCTTTTTCGGTATTTTAAGTGCCGTTGGTGCTTTATATTTTCTAGGATGGCTTTTTTACATTACGAAACTTTACGAAGTGATAGGCTCTACCTGGGCAAACATCGGAGTAGGGTTTATAAGTGCGATTATAGATAACGTACCTGTAATGGCGGCTATTTTAAAAGCAAATCCTCCAATGGGAATAGACCAGTGGCTGCTTGTAACCTTGACTGCAGGTATCGGCGGAAGTTTAATCAGTTTCGGTAGTGCCGCGGGGGTAGGCGTTATGGGAAGAATGAAAGGTATATATACGTTTGGTTCACATATGAAATATGCATGGGCGGTATTGGCCGGATATATTCTGAGTATAGCCATATGGTATGTTCAGTTTGAAATTATGGGACTTTATTAAATTTTGATACAATTTCAACAAAAAGGACATAAATGCAGGTAGAAATTTTAATACTTGATTTTGGAAGTCAATATACCCAGTTAATAGCAAGACGCCTAAGAGAAGAAGGTGTTTATAGTGAAATAGTCCCTTATTTTGACGGGCTTAAAACCGCAAAAGAGAAAAAACCAAAAGGCATTATTTTTAGCGGAGGACCTGCAAGCGTATATGATAAAGACGCATACAGGGTTGATAAGGAAATATATGAATTAGGTCTTCCTATTCTTGGAATTTGTTACGGAATGCAGCTTATTACTGTTGATTTTGGCGGAGAAGTTGTAAGAGCGGACCATCACGAATACGGAAAGGCGGAACTTTTTATAGACGACCCTCACAAACTTTTTAAAGATGTAAGCAATCCTACAATTGTCTGGATGAGCCATTCCGACAGAGTGGAAAAACTGCCGCAGGGATTTAAAAGAATAGCCCATACTCAAAACGCCCCTTATGCGGCTATAGTAAATGAAGAAAAAGAGATATACGCTATTCAGTTTCATCCCGAGGTTACCCACAGCGTAGAAGGACAAAAAATTCTTAGAAACTTTGCAAGAGAGGTCTGTGGAGTTACAAGCAAATGGGATATGGCGCATTTTGCAAAAGAGCAAATCAAAAAAATAAGAGAACAAGTTGGTGACAATAAAGTAATATGCGCTCTAAGCGGAGGGGTTGATTCTTCCGTAACGGCAGCTCTTTTGCATGAGGCAATCGGCGATAAACTTATTCCTATTTTTGTTGATACAGGTCTTCTTAGAAAGAATGAAAGAGAAGAAGTAGAACATGCATTTAAAAACGTTTTACACGTACCTTTAATTACCGTTGATGCAAGAGAAAAATTTTTAAGCAGATTAAAAGGCGTAACCGACCCTGAGGAAAAAAGAAAAATTATCGGTCATACGTTTATTGAGGTGTTTGACGAAGAGGCAAAAAAACACAAAGACGCTAAATTTTTAGCTCAAGGTACATTATATCCCGATGTAATTGAAAGCGTAAGTGTTAAAGGTCCTTCTAAAACCATTAAATCCCATCACAATGTCGGTGGACTTCCTGATTGGATGAAGTTTGAATTGATTGAGCCTTTAAGGGAACTTTTTAAAGATGAGGTTAGGAAACTGGGACTTGAGCTTGGACTTCCAAAAGACTTGGTATATCGTCATCCTTTCCCGGGACCCGGACTTGCTATTAGAATTATGGGTGAAGTAAATGAGAGAGATTTAGAGATTTTAAGAGAAGCGGATGCAATACTTATTCAGGAACTAAAAGCTTGGGGACTTTATGATAAAGTATGGCAGGCGTTTGCAGTGCTTTTAAACGTAAGAAGCGTAGGTGTTATGGGTGATAACAGAACCTATGACAATACGGTTGCAATCAGATGCGTAAGCTCAACTGACGGTATGACTGCAACGTTTAGTCATTTGCCACATGAGTTTCTTGAGAGAGTTAGTACCAGAATTATTAATGAAGTTGATGGAATCAACAGGGTGGTTTACGATATTTCAAGCAAACCGCCTGCAACGATAGAGTGGGAGTAATGAGAGATTTAAAACTACCTATTTATGTTTTAACTCAGGAAAAATATGAAGGTGTTTTGAACTATCCCGTAATTAAAATAGAGTTTCTTTCTCCTTCTTTTTCTTTTGAAGGAGTCGACTATCTTCTTTTTACTTCAAAAAACGGTGTAAGGGCAGTAAACACTCTTACCGAAAAATGGAAAGAATATCCGGCTTTTGCTATAGGAAAATCTACCGCAGATGAGATAAAAAAACTTGGCGGCAACGTTGAATATATAGCAAAAAGCTCGTATGGAGATGAATTTGCCAAAGAAATAAACTCTCAGTATAAAAATAAAACATTTCTTTTTTTTAGGGCTAAAAAACTTGTTTCAAATATAAAAGAGCAGTTTAAAAACAACTTTTTAAAAGAAGTTATTATTTACGAAACAAAATGCAACAATCCTAAAATGCATATAAAAAAGCCTGCGATAGTTATATTTTCTTCACCTTCAACGGTAGAGTGTTTTAGTAAGCTAGAAGATTTTGAAAACATACTTCCAATAGCCATAGGCAAAAAGACAAAAAAGAGTCTGCTTGAGTTTTATAAAGACAATCAGATTTTAATGCCGGGTAAACCTTCGTTAAAAGAGTGTATAAAGATTGCAAAAAGTATAAAATTTAGATAAAATAATGTTAGAGAAATCTACCGGTTGATTTGAGTTCTTTCAAAAAACTTGATTGATTTTTACTCAAACTTTTGATATAATTTTATTGCCTGGGAGGAGCGCTACCCGCACATTTTGGGGCCCTACAAGAAATTTTATTGGGGAGACGGTAGTGCCCGGGGTGTGCGGCGATATGGTTTCGCCCCTAAACCGGGCCTCCTATTCCCACTTTGTGGCTCGCGGGAGCCCAAAGTCACTGCGTGAACGCCCTCCCGGGTTTTATAACTTTAAAAGTTTTACTGTTACCGAATGTTCAAAATATTTTTTAATATCTTCAAAATCTTCAGGTTTTAAAGCATTTATATTTTTTTCATAATTTAAAAGAGGAGCAATATCTCCTTTTGCAAAATAATCCCCATATATGTTACTAACTCCTCCGCTGCTTTCAAGTTGAGTTAAGAAATCAAATTTTGTCTGGTTTTTTACTTTTTGAAGGGCTTTTTTCGTAACTTTTGTATTTAAAAGTATTTTTTTTACTTCTTTTACCACTTTTTCCGGATTTACGCCCGGGTTTATCATAGCAAGTGTCAAAAATACCCCCGGGTCTTTAAGTTCCATGTTATAAGCGTAAATTTCACTTACCAGAGCTTTTTGGTTTATCAGTTTTTCTCTAAGTATGCCGCTTTTTCCTCCGCTTAATATTTCAGAATAAGCATTGAGCGTTATCTGGTCTTTATGGGTAAAATCAGGAATATGAAACGCTATCGCCACTATGTCAACTTGCGATTCTCTTTTTATTTCTATTTCTTTATTTCCATCAAGGGGAGGTTCTTTTTGATGGAGGGTAGGGATATTTTTTCTGTTTTTTATATGAGAAAAATATTTTTCGGCTTTTTCAAATACCGTATCTGGTTCTATATCTCCTGCAACAAGTAAAAAAGCATTTTTTGGTTGATAATAAACCGAATGAAACTCTCTGATATCTTCAATATTCCAGTTTAAAATATCTTCTTTAAATCCTATCGGAGTCCAATGGTAAGGATGGTAAACATAAGCGTTGTTAAACAGTCTGAAATAGAGATATCCTATAGGATTGTTATCTACCCTCCAAAGTCTTTCTTCATAAACTACTTTTCTTTCTCTTTGAAACTCTTCGTCGCTTAAATTAAGATTTTCCATAACTTCACTGAAAAGTTCAAATGTTTTTGAGAGATATTCAGAGGATGTTTTAATAAAATAGTGTGTGTAGTCAAATCCTGTAGAAGCGTTGTCAATTCCTCCTAAACTTTTTACTATTTTATCAAATTCTCCCTCTTTTAAATTTTTTGTTGATTTAAAATTCATATGTTCAAGCATATGGGCTATACCCGTTTTGCCTAATATTTCATTTCTACTTCCTACTTTATAAAAAATATTGCTTGTAATTACGTTGCTTCCTCTGTTCATAGGAACAGCTATTACTTCTAAGTCGTTTTTTAATTTAGCTTTATAAAATTTATGAAGCATTCATTTCCTTTATTAATTTTTATTTTCCAGTTTTTTTGGAATATCCACTCCTACCGCTTCGCTTATATGGTTAAACCCGTCTTTTTTTAGAAGTTCGATAAGCCCTTTATTAATTTCTCTAATAATTCCCGGACCTTTATAAATAATAGCCGTATAAATTTGAAGAAGGCTTGCTCCGGCTTTTATTCTTTTGTACGCCTCCTCTGCTGAATCTATTCCTCCTACACTTATAATAGGCACTTTTCCAAAAATTTCAGAAGCTACTATTCTAAGTACTTCATAACTTCTTTTTGCAAGCGGTTTTCCGGAAATACCCCCTTTTTTTAAGGGCGAATTTATAAGTTCGTAATTTACGGTAGTGTTTGTGAGTATTATTCCGTCGCATCCATAAAGTACACTTAAATTGGCAAGGTTTATAATATCTTCATTTTCCATATCCGGAGAAAATTTAATTAAAACAGGTTTTTGAGTTATTTTTTTAAGTTCTCCAAACAGTGACGAAATAAAAGAAGCATTTAATAAATCCCTAAGACCGGGCGTATTGGGAGAAGAAAGGTTGACTACAAAAAAATCCACAACGTCTTTTAGCTCTTTTACGAGTATTTTGTAATCCTCAATAGCATTTTCTTCAGGAGTTGTTTTGTTTTTTCCTATATTTGCTCCTATCGGAAGTATAAAAGGATAAATTTTTTGAAGTCTTTTTTTTATGACTTCGACTCCTTCGTTATTAAATCCGTAAGCGTTTTGAACGGCTTCATATTTAATGTGCCTCCAGGCTCTTGGTTTAGGGTTTCCGGGCTGGGGTTTGGGTGTTACGGCTCCTATTTCCCCCCATCCAAAACCAAGAGCAGGCCATGCGGCTATCATTGTAGCGTTTTTGTCAAAACCGGCGGCTACACCTACAGGATTTTTAAACTCCAAACCCCATATTTTTTGGTTTAAAACAGGGTCGTCTATAAAGTTTTTTTCTATCATCCAGTTAAAAAAAAGAGGGCATCTTCTAGCTGTTTTGAATATAAACTCCACTGCATTGTGGGCAAATTCCGGGTCGGTTTTATAAATTAAAGGTTTAACAGTTTCAAAAATTCCCATACTCACACCTTTTCCCAAACGGTGCCGTTTGGAGTATCCTGAATTTGAATTCCCATCTCTTTTAATTCCTCTCTTATTTTATCGGCTAGGGCAAAATTTTTCTTTTTTTTAGCCTGAGTTCTTTTTTCTATAAGGTTATTAATTTTTGCTTTCATTTTTTCATCTATGCCCGATTGAAAATATTCATAAGCGTCGCTTCCGCCAACTCCTAAAAGTTTGTCTATAAACTCTATATTGCTTAAGATTTTTTGTTTTAATACTTTGTCTTTTGGGTTTTTATCAAGCGCTTCGTTAGCCTCTTTTACAAATTCATCAACAACTGCAAGAGCTTTTGAGATATTCAGGTCGTCTTTCATAGCTTCTAAAAGTTTATTTTCAAAGTCGGTATCTTGTTGTTTTTTTGTTTGAGTATAAATTCTTTTTTTAAGACGGTATAGTTTATCAAGTCTTTTTTTACTTGCGATTAAGTCTTCCTCACTGAAATTAAGAGGCGCTCTGTAGTGGGTGCTCATAAGATAAAATCTCAATACTTCGCCAGAATAATGTTTTAGGGCGTCTTTCATAAAAAAACTGTTTCCAAGCGATTTGCTCATTTTTTCACCGTTAATCTGGACAAAACCGTTATGCATCCAGTATTTTGCCAGATGTCCTCCGTATGCGCAGTGACTTTGGGCTTCTTCGTTTTCATGATGAGGAAAAAAAAGGTCGGCCCCGCCTCCGTGGATGTCTATTTCGTATTCTCCGTCATATGCGATATGTTTTTTAATCATAGCGCTGCATTCTATATGCCATCCCGGTCTTCCCGGTCCAAAAGGAGAATCAAAACATACGTCCTCTTTTCCCTTGCATGCTTTCCATAAAGCAAAATCGGCGGGATTTTTTTTACCTTCCGTATCTACTCGGTGTACTACCTCATCTTCCTGGCATTTGTTTGAAAGTTTACAGTATTCATCGTCTTTAGCGGTATCAAAATAGATATCTCCGTTTGGAAGTTTATAGGCGTAACCTTTTTCTAAAAGTCTGTTTATCAAATCAAACATTGCTTCAAGAGACTCTGTGGCTTTTGGTTCGATATCTGCCCTTTTTACATTTAAGGCTTCCATATCCCTAAGGTACGAATCAATATAATATTCTGTAATTTCTTTTAAACTTTTACCGGTTTGTTGCATTTTTTTTATTATTTTATCATCTATATCTGTAAAATTTTTAACAAAAGTTACTTTATATCCTAATGTTTCAAGTGTTCTTCTTAATAAATCAAAACTGATTGAACTTCTAGCATGTCCTAAATGAGCGTCGTCATATACCGTAGGACCGCATACGTAAATTCTTACTTCATCTTTTTTTATCGGTTCAAACTTGACTTTTTCTCTTTTGTGGGAATCGTAAATTACCATACCGTTCCTTTTATAAAATGGATTGTTTCTTTAAAAGCTATTGCTAGAATTATACTACTAAATATAATTAAAATCATACCCAAAATATATTTCTTATCAAAAAATTTTGTAAACTCTTTATATCCAAACTCTTTTAACGTAAGAAAAAAAAGAATCCATCCTCCTATGCTGCTGGCAAGGGCTAATCCGTAGACTTTTAATGGAAATATAAGAATAAGTGAAAACAAAATGTTTACAAATAAAGAAATAGAAGCGAATTTAGCGGCTTTTATATGTCTGTGGGTTGCGTAAAGGTAACTGGAAAAGAGTTTATTCAAACCAAAGGGTATAAGTCCAATCATATACATAATAAGAACGACGGAGGTTATTTCAGTATCTTTTTCCAAAAAAGCCCCTCTTTGAAATAAAAGAGCCACTATTTCTTTGCTGGATATGAGAGCTACCGTAAATGCCAGTATAAGAGCGTAAAAAAGTATCCAGAATATTTTTTTCATAATTTCTAAGGCTTTTTCTTTTTGATTGGAATTTAGATATTTCGTTATTTTCGGGAAAAGTACCGTTGAAGTGGCTATTGCGAAAAGGGCAAAAGGAAGCTGAAAAAGTCTGTTTGCATAGTAAAGATAACTGATGCTTCCTGCTGTAAGGAAACTTGCAAGCCAGGTATCTAAAAAAGCGGAAATATGGGCTGTCGAGTTGCCGAGAATAGAGGGTAAAAAATTCTTTTTAAAATTGCCTAAATCTACTTTTTTTCTGCTTTTTGCTCCTATGTAGAGAAGTTTAAGGATTTTATATCTGTAAGCCGCCACAATATGGGCTAAAAGCTGAGCTATCCCCCCTACAACAACTCCTACGCTTAAATAAAATATAATCTGGTCTTTTGGCAGGTTTTTGGATATTAAAAGAGCCGCTATTAAAGAGATGTTTAAAAGTGCGGTTGAAAAAGCGGTTGTTGCAAAATGGTTTTTGTATTGAAGAAGAGAAGCTAAAAACGTAACTGCGAATATTAAATCAAGATACCAAAAATTTAAAGCCACAAGAGGGGCGGCGAGTTTTTTTGCTTCTTCGCTGAACCCGTATGCCAAAACTGAAGTTATCTCATAAGAAAAAATATTTACTATAACCGTAAGAATTAGGATTATTGAAAACAAGGTTATAAAAACTTTCCAGGCAAATTTCGCTTTATATTTTTCTTTTGCAAAACTTGGCAAAAAGCTTTGGGTAAACGCCCCTTCGGCAAAAATTCTTCTAAAAAGATTTGGAAATTTAAAAGCTACGAAGAATATGTCCGAATATATATTTGCCCCTAAAATGCTTGCACTTAACAAATCTCTTATAAATCCGAGTATTCTTGAATTAAAAATACCCAAAAAATTTATTATAATTGCTTTTATCATAAGCGTAATTTTATCATAAAGGAAACTCATGGGGCTGTTTGACTTTTTAAAAGGTAAAAAAAGTGAAGAATCACGGGAATTTGAAGAAAAAATAGTAGTGACGGAAAATGTAAACGAGGAGCTTTTAAAAACAGCCCAGTATTATAATATCCCTTTATCAAGCCTTGATTTTGATATTTTAAACGTAAAAACCTATATAAAAACGGAAGATGATTTTATTCTTGCCGATGAAGAGACATTGGCGTTAATGCAGGATAAAGATTTTTTAATGGACGAACATAATGAAATAAAACAGGTGTATGAAATTAAAATACGAAAATATGTTCCCGAAGACGGATTTGAAATAGTAGGGGAGTTAAAAGCCAATAAATTATTAACCTTTGCTAAATTTATTCTTTTTCCCGAATCGGATTTAAGAGAATTTACGGAAACTAAGATGTATGAAGAACTTAATAAAAAGAAACTTAAAAGCTCTTTTTTAATACAGATTTTTGATAAAGAGATGAAAGAAGACATAAAAAAACTCGGGAGTATTTTACTGGTTTCGGGACTTATAGAAGAAAATTTCGAAATAAGGTTATGCAGAGGAATTGACCCTGTAGAAAAAGTTGACGGAAAAGTTGTTTATCATTTTAAGAAAAACAAAACCTCTTTAAAAAAAGAGTTTATATATCCTGTTAAAAAAGATGAGGTTGTTATAGAGGTTATAAAGCCAAAAGAGGGTAAAAACGGAAGGGACTGCAGGGGAAAACTTATTAAAATAAAACCTATCAAAAGTTTTGAAATTCCGAATATAGAATTTGACCCTGAAAGTATAAAAAAAGAAGAAAATGAAGACAATATTTTATATATAGCTAAAAAAGGAGGATATATAGTTGTTGAGGATGGAAAATATTATATAAAAGAAGAGCTTGAAGTAAGGCAGATTAATATCAAAACGGGAAATATTCAAGACGGAGATGAAAGCGAAGTTAAACTTGACGTTAAGGAAAAAGACGTATTAAAAGAAGCCATTGCCGATGATATGGTTGTTGAAACAAAAGAACTTATTGTAAGAGGAAATGTCGGAAACAAAGCTAAGGTAAAAGCTGAAAAACTGACTATTGAAGGACAAACGCATAAAAATTCTTTAATAGCGGCCGTTAATGCACATATAAATACCCATAAAGGAAAATTGAAAGCTAAAGAAGCGAATATAAATTTTTTGGAAGGAGGATATGTTAAAGCCAAAAACGTAAAAATAAAATCCGCTCTTGGAGGTGTTATTATAGGAGAAAACGTAGAAATAGAAAATCTCCTCTCTCATGCAAAAATATATGCTCTTAATACGATAAAAATACATAACCTAAAAGGAGAGGAAAATAAACTCGCAATCGCTCCTCAGGTTGTCTTGGAAGATACCAATATCGAAAAAATGGAAAAAGAGATTGAAGAGATAAAAAGGCATATTAACTTTTTAAAAAAAGAAGCGGCTAAAATAAAAGGACTTTTGGATAAAAATAAAAGCGCTTATGAAGAGTTAAAAAATATTTATCTGGCAAATAAGGCTCAAAATAAAAAAACTTCCAACGTGGTTATAGCCAAATTAAAAGAGTATCAGATGTTTGTAAAAAAATTTAAAGAGCTTGAAGAAAAAATTAAAAAACTTGAAAGAGATAAGAATTATCTTATAGAAACCATTGAAAATCTTCAAAACGCCATTTATAATGCCACTATTGTTTCTTTGAGTCCATGGAAACCGTTTAACAGGATAGAATTTGATATAGTTTATCCTCCCGTAAAACTTACCTATGATACAAAAGGGAACGAGGGGGTGTGCGGATTTAAACTACGTGATTTTGGAGATACGTTTAAAATAGTAAAAGTAAAGGTGGAAAATGATAGCGGCTCTTAAAGGAAGGATTTTTGAAAAAGAAAACGGAAAAATTTTACTTGATGTAAAAGACGTTATTTATGAGCTTAACGTCTCTCTTATGACTTTTTCAAATGCTAAAGACGGAATATATCATATAACGGAAATTATAAAAGAAAATGAATATACCCTTTACGGGTTTTTGGATAAAAACGAAAAAAAGCTTTTTGACACGCTTATCAAATTAAACGGGGTAGGGCCTAAAGTGGCTCTTGCAATATGTTCTACTTTTACTCCGCAGGAATTTATAGAGATAATTTCAAACGCCGATGCCGACGCTTTAAAAAAAGTTCCCGGAATAGGGCCTAAATCGGCAAAGAGGATTTTGATGGAGATGGGAGAGTTTGAAATTTCGGTTTCTAATCCTGTACATTCTCAGGCGATTATGGCCCTTGAAAATCTCGGATTTAAAAAAAGCGAAATAATAAAAGCCATAAACGGTGTTGAGGGGTCTTTAGAAGAAGTTATAAAAGAAACACTTAAAAGATTATCAAAAGGAGCAAAATGAAATACGCTTTAATTTTTGGAGGCAGCAGTTTTGAACACGAAATCAGTATAGTAAGCGCTATTACGATTAAAGAGAAACTTGATGTAAGCGCTTTTATTTTTGTGGACAAAAACAGGGAATTTTATCTTATCGATAAAGAAAATATGAAAAGCAGATATTTCGCAAGCGGAGATTATAAAAACTCTCAAAAACTTGAAATAACAAAAGGAGGGTTTAAATATCAAAAAGGTCTTTTGAAGAAAAATTATTATGTTAACTTTGATGTAGTAATAAACCTGATACACGGCAGAGACGGGGAAGACGGAAAAATACCGGGAATACTGGAATTTTTTAATATAAAGGCCATTACCCCAAATATTGAAGCCTGCGCAGTAAGCTATAATAAAGTTTTAACAAAAGCTTATGCCAAGGAAATAGGCGTAAACGTAATAGATTATGAAATAATAACATCTCCTTGTACTAAATTCGATTTTCCTGTAATTGTTAAACCCGCAAGGCTTGGAAGCAGTATAGGGGTTAGTGTAGTTAAGAATCAAGAAGAGTTTGAATACGCTTTTGACGTTGCAAGGGAATTTGACGATTTGATTATAGTCGAACCTTTTATTGAGGGAATAGAAGAGTATAATCTTGCCGGATGTTTTGCAGGTGAATGGATTTTTTCAAAACTTGAAAAAGTTGAAAAAAAGGAGTTTTTAGATTTTGATAAAAAATATATGGATTTTACGAGAAAAGAGATTAATCTTCAGGAAGATAAAAAACTTAAAAAAGAGTTTGAAGAAGTTTTCAAAAAAGTTTACGGCAAAACATTTACAAACGCCCTTATAAGATGCGACTTTTTTTATAAAGATGGTATAATTTATTTAAATGAAATAAATCCGGTACCAGGAAGTATGGCTAGTTATTTATTTGATGATTTTGAAAAAACGGTTGAAAAACTTGCTAAAAACCTTCAAGAAGAAAAATATATACCGATAAATTACGAGTATATAAACAACATTCAGATGGCAAAGGGAAAATAGGTGAAAACGTATAGATTTTTGGTAAGCGGGAAAGTACAGGGGGTTTGGTACAGAAAATATGTTTCACAGGCCGCAGAGGAAAACGGATTTGTCGGGTATGTAAAAAATCTTCCAGACGGAAGGGTAGAAGCGGTTGCGAATATAGAAAATGAAGAGAGGCTAAGTCGTTTTATTGATATTTTAAAAAAAGGATCTCCTTTAAGCAAGGTTGAAAAGATTGAAATTGAAGAAATCCCTTTTAAAAATTTTGAAAATTTTGAAATAAGGTATTAAGTGGCTAATTTTGCAACACATCTTAACGTAGCGGCTTTTGTAAGCGGAAGTGTAGCCGTGCTTTTTCATTACAACGGTCTTTGTTCAAAAGAGGAGGCTTTTTTGTGTTTTTTTGCGGGCAGCATTGGAGGTATTTTACCGGATATAGACCATGACAAATCTACGCCTGTAAGAATTATGGAATTTTTCTTTTCAAATCTTACAGCGTTTTTGGTAATTTCTAAGTATATAGGAAAATTTCCCGTATTAAACCTGGCTTTGATATGGCTTTTGAGTTATTTGGCCACTTCGGTGTTATTTGTTTTTTTTAAAAAAATAACAAAACACAGAGGAATGATTCATTCCGTTCCGGCAGCGTTACTGGCATGGTTTTTGACTTCTATTTTAAGCTATTACTATTTTAATTTTGATATTGAAAAAAGTTATCTTGTAGGATTTTTTGTGTTTTTGGGATATATAACGCATCTTGTGCTGGATGAAATATTTAGTGTGGATTTACTTGGAAACAGAATAAAAAAATCTTTTGGAAGTGCTTTAAAAATATGTTCTAAAAATTCAAAAATAAATCTGTTTTTTTATTCCGCTCTTATTTTAAGTTTTTTGTTTTTACCTCACAAAAAAGAATTTTTCGGAATTATTAAAGGAATAGCAAAATGTTTGATTTAATTGTTCATTTTATTACGGTTTATGTTTTAGGGCTTTATCTTATCACTGTTTTGCAGTGGTACAACTATAAAATAAACAGGGTTATTTTTCATTTTCATAATTATAAATGGCATCTTTTTTATTTTGTCGTTCCTGTTGTGACATATATAGCCGCTTACAGGTTTTTTTGGATTTATCTTTTTTTCGGACTTATTCCCGCCCTTTTTATCTGGTTTAAAAAAACAAAAGGCTTAACGATTACAAAAAGAGTAAAACGTTTTTTTATGATTTTAGGTTTTTTGGAAACTTTAAATCTTGTTTTTATGAATAAAGTCCATTATAATCCCGGAATTGCATCTTTAATAGTTCTTATCCTTAGTATAATTATTTCTGAAACAGTTGAAGAACTTTTATTTTTAAAATACAAAAAAATGGCAAAAGAAAAACTGAAAAAAATAAATCCGACTATTATAGCAGTTACCGCAAGTTATGGTAAAACATCTATAAAGAATTTTATTTATCAGCTTTTAAAGGAAGATTTTAAGGTTTATAAAACTCCAAGAAGCGTTAATACCTTAAAAGGTATTGTATTAGATATAAATACTAAGTTGCCTGAAAATACCGATATTTACGTAACGGAAGCTGGAGCCAGAGAAAGAGGGGATATTAAGGAAATTGTTAGGTTTTTAGAAAATGAGTATTCGGTTTTAGGAAAAATTGGCCCCCAGCATATAGAGTATTTTAAAACATTGGAAAATATAAAAAAAACAAAACTTGAAATATTCGATTCTCCCAACTTAAAAAAAGGCTTTTCTTACGAATTACCCCATCCTAAAGCTGTTGTTTTAAAAGACAAGATAAAAAATATAAAAGCCGACTTGAACAAAACGGAATGGGATTTGGAAATAGATGGTAAAAATTACCGTTTTAAAACCAAAATTTTGGGTTCTTTTAATGCGGTTAACATTTCTTTGGCCGTATATCAGGCATATGAATTTATTAAAGATATTGAAAAACTTCAACAAAAAGTGTCCGCTCTTGAACCGATACCTCACAGACTTCAGAAAATAGAGGTAGGGGGAAAAATTATAATAGACGACAGTTTTAACGGAAATATAGAAGGAATGCTTGAGAGCTTTGAACTGGTAAAATTTCATCCCGGAAGAAAAGTAATAGTAACTCCCGGCCTTGTAGAGGCAACGGAAGAGATGAATAAAAAAATAGCCAGAGCCATTAATAAAACATTTGATTTAGCTATAATAACAGGAAAGGTTAATAAAAAGATATTCTGTTCGTCCTTAACGATAGATAAAGTATATGTTTCCGATAAATCAAAACTTGAAAAAATTCTTGCGGATTTAACAAAGCCTGGAGATATTATTATCTTTAGCAACGATACGCCGGAATATTTATAGGAGTGTGTAATGGAATTTATTAATTATTTAAATGAACATTTGGATATTGCTATTATAAGCGCCATTATACTAGCCGTTATAATTTCGTTTGTTCCGAAAATTGATTTTTATATAGAATCTTTAACAAAAGCTTTTATGCTGATTTCCGTATTTTCACTTATTTTACTCACTCTTATAGTAAGTTACGACGTTATTATGAGAAAACTTTTTTCACAGGGAAGTATAGCTTTGCAGGAGCTTGAATGGCATCTGTTTGATATAGTGTTTTTATTTTCCATAGCATATACTTTAAGTAAAGATAAACATGTTAGGGTTGATATTTTTTATGATAAATTTTCTTTTAAAATTAAAAAAATAATCAATATTGTTACCATACTTTTTTTTGTTATACCTCTTAGCGTATTGATAATAGTAGAAGCGGTTCCTTTTGTTGAAATGAGTTATATGCAAAATGAAAGCAGCGGAGACCCGGGAGGGCTTTGTTGCAGATGGATTATAAAAAGTACTATTATATGGGCTTTTTTAATGGTTTATCTCCAATCTGTCGCAGAACTTAAGAAAATATATTATCAATTAAAACATCATAAAGGCGATTAATGACTGGAATAATTTTATTTATTGCTGCTTTTATTTTATTGATGCTTGGAATTCCTGTGGCTTTTGCTTTTGGCGGCAGCGCTATTTTTGCGGCGCTTATGGACCCTGATTTGGGACTTGAAGTTTTTGGTCTCTTGCCTTATCGGATATACGGAATTATGCAAAATTTCACTCTTATGGCTGTTCCTCTTTTTATTTTTATGGGATTTATTCTTGAAAAAAGTAAAATAGCCGAAAATATGCTTGAATCTATTGGAAAACTTTTTGGCTCTATCAGGGGAGGGCTTGCGATTGCAATTGTAATAGTAGGGGCTATTTTGGCGGCTTCAACTGGAATAGTCGGTGCGAGTGTTGTTATGATGACAATAATTTCATTGCCGGTAATGCTCAAATACGGTTATTCCCCAAGACTTGCAAGCGGGGTAATAGCCGCAAGCGGTACGCTAGGGCAGCTTATACCTCCTAGTATTGTTTTAATTATTTTAGGGGCCGTTATGAATATAAGCGTTGGAGATTTATTTAAAGCGGCTATTGTTCCGGGGTTTATAATTGTCGGGCTTTATATACTTTATATCTTGATTGTGGCTTTTATAAAACCTGAAACTGCCCCTCCTATTGAAACTAAAGAGTCTTATTCGAAAATCTTAAAAGAAGCCGCAAAAAGTTTAATAGCCCCTTTTGTTTTAATAGTTATAGTGCTTGGCAGCATATTTGCAGGATTTGCCACTCCTACCGAGTCCGCGGCCATAGGCGCTCTTGGAGCCATTATTTTAACTGTTTTTTATAAAACGTTTAGTTTTGAGCTTTTGAGATACGCCAGTGTGGAAACGGTTAAAATAACCGCTATGATTTTTATGATTTTAATAGGGGCTACCGCTTTTTCTTTAGTATTTAACGAAAGCGGGGCAGGGGATATCGTTACGGAATTTTTTACTGATTCTATTCAGAATCAATATGTTTTTATAGCTATAACTATGATATTAATTTTTATTTTGGGTTTTTTTATAGATTTTATAGAAATTACTTTTATTGTTATTCCAATTTTATTGCCTATTGTTGAAGAGTTTGGAATAGACCCTTTATGGTTTGCATTACTTATAGCTATAAATCTTCAAACTTCTTTTTTAACTCCTCCTTTTGGTTTTAGTCTTTTTTATTTAAAAGGTGCGGCGGGAGATTTAATTAAGACATCAGACCTTTATAAGGGAATAATACCTTTTATCTTAATTCAGATATTGGTTCTTTTAATTGTTATGTTTTATCCAAAATTAGTATATATTTTGGTAAATTAAATGTATATAGGTACCAGTGGGTTTGTATATAAAGAATGGAAGGAAAAATTTTATCCATCAGAACTTCCTTCTTCTAAATGGTTAGATTATTATGTTAAGTTTTTTAATTCTCTAGAACTTAATTCCACTTTTTACCGCATCCCAAAACCTTCTACAGTCAAATCATGGAAATACAAAACCAAAAAATACAACCTTAAAATAAGCATCAAAGTAAACAAAGAAATAACTCATAAATTACCTTTAAGTGCTAAAAAAGCAAACGAATTTTTAATACTGTTTGACGAATTAGAAGAATATATAGGGGCTTTTTTATTTCAGTTTCCTTCAAGTTTTAATTATGATTATAAAAGTTTAAAAAATTTTATAGAAGGGCTTAATAAAAATCACAAATTGGCTTTTGAGTTTAGACATAAAAACTGGTATAACGGTAAAGTATTTGAACTTTTAAGTAAAAATAAAATTTCTCTTGTATGGCATGATTTTAATCAACCGTTTGTAATGGAAAAGACGGCTGAGTTTGCTTATTTAAGAGCCCATGGGTTTGAAGGAAAATACAAAGGAAGTTATCCAGACGAATTTTTGGAAATGTTTTTAAAAGCGGATTTTTGCTATTTTAATAATACATCCGATGTAAGTGCCGTAAAAGACGCCTTAAGGCTTAAAGATATGGCTGAAAAAATCAAAAGGGAAGAATAAATATTTTTTAGAGAATATACATTATGTTAACCAAAATATAAAAACAAAAAATCAATTAAATAAAACAGCTGAAAATCCGGTTATTTTTTATTCAGCGTTTTAATAAACTCCTCATGAATAACTTTATTACTTGCAACAATGCATTTGTCCTTAAACATATCAAATTCATCACCCCTGTCGTTTGAAACTCTGCCTCCGGCTTCTTGTAAGATAAAACTGCCTGCAGCTACGTCCCATGGTTTTAGATTTATTTCGTAAAATCCTTCATATCTTCCGCATGCTACATAACACAAATCAAGAGCCGCACTTCCAAGCCTTCTTATATCCTGGCATTTTGGAAGAATATTTTTTAGCTTTTCCATAACCCACTCAAGGTCTTTTATATTATCGGCACTTGAATAAGGAAAACCTGTAGCTATAAGGGCTCTTTGAAAATAACTGTTTTTGGAGACTTCTATCTTTTTTGCATTTAAAAACGCACCTTCGTCTTTTACTGCATAAAAAAATTCATTTAAAATAGGATTATAAACAAATCCGTAGGTTAAAATGCCTTTTTTATAAATTGCTACGCTTATTGCACAATGAGGAATTTTGTGAGCAAAATTGGTAGTTCCATCAATAGGGTCTATAATAATGGTATTGTAAGGAGTTTTAAATCCAGATTCACTCTCTTCAGCTATAAAATCAAATCCAAAAGAGGAAAAAGCCTCTTTTAAAAAGGCTTCTACTTTAACATCGAATTGAGTAACTAAATCTTTTTTGCCTTTTAAATCTATTTTCTTTTCAGACTGGAAAAACCCTTCTTTTAGTAAGTCTCCGGCTTCTAAAATTATCTCTTCAAATTTTTTGAACTCATGCATAAAATCTCCAATTTTTTTGCAATTATACATTATATCCAAGTTCTCTTGCTACTCTTTTTATATTTTCCAATCTTTTTTCTATAGGAGGATGAGAACTGAATAGTTCACTTATAAACCCGACTATTCCAAAAGCTTTCATTTCCGGCGGAAGAGCGACTTGTTCTTTTGGAATTTGTCCAAGTTTTGCCAAAGCGTAATAAATACCTTGAGGTCCGTCTATTTTTACAGCACCTTCATCGGCTTTATATTCTCTGTATCTGCTAAACCACATTGCAAGCATTGTTGCAAAAATACTTAAAACCATTTCAAGAGCAAAACTTATAGCCATATATGCAAACGGATTAGGATTGCCCTCTTCGTCTTTTGGTGCAATAATATTTGCAATAAGTCTTGATACGAAAAATACTAAAGAGTTTAAAACCCCCTGAACAAGCGTCATAGTTATCATATCTCCGTTTTTAATATGATTTATTTCATGGGCTATTACACCTTCTATCTCTTTTGCGTCCATCAAATCGAAAAGAGACGTTGAAACGGCTACAAGGGCGTTATTTTTGCTAGGACCGGTTGCAAAAGCGTTTGGAGGTCCGTCAAAAACCCCTACTTCCGGCATCGGTATTCCGGCTTTTTGGGAAAGAGCTGCTACAGTTTTGATAAGCCATCTTTCAGCTTCTGTGGTAGGGGTTTCTATAACCCTGACCCCCATAGAAGTTTTTGCCATCCATTTTGATAATAATAAAGAAATAATACTACCGCTAAAACCTACAATAACAGCTAAAATAGCAAGCCCGGTTACGCTTTGCGGGTCAAGCCTTACTCCAAATACGACCTCTATTATGAATATTGAAAGATATATAGAAGCCATAACGGCGATATTCATTAAAATAAGCATTAAAATAGCCATAATTTCTCCTTTAAGTTTTAGTCTTATTATATCAAGTTTTTTATTAAAAACAAATTAATTTTAATTTTATTTAGCCAGTGCCTTATTTTTTTCTTATCATAAGATAGTATATGGTTACTACCGGTACGGTTACATTCAGTACCGTAACTATAATCATTAAAATACCAAGCTGTGAATAATCCTGAGGAACGATTACTTTTCCGTTTTCTACAACTTCCCTGCTTACTACAAAAATTTCGTTTAAATATTTCGTTAAAAGTCCTCCGGCTGTTAATGCCAGATTCATAAGACTTGCCATAAGCGCAAACCATGTAGCCCTTTTACCTTCGGGAGCATATATAGCTATAAGGGTTAAAAGCGGAATCATGCTAAGTTGTGCAAAAGGAGATTCAAGGGCCGTGTCTATAACGGCTACGGTTTTGGGGTCTATGCCTAACCTTTGAGGAATTCCGTAATAAAGTCCTATAATCGGCAAAAAGAGAATAGTTGTTATTATTGTAAGCCATAAAAGAGTATAATGGGCGGGTTTTTTGGCTATAAAATCGCTAAACAGCCACATTCCAAGAATTGATAAAACCGCTCCTATCTGTGAAAGCGTTCCAAAAAAAGCTTTATTAAAATGAAGCACGTCTATTTCCCACCATTGAAGCCCCGGACCTACGCTTGGCATAGCTCTGTATACGAATATTACCACAGCGGTTTTTATAATAAAAGAGCGGGTTTTAGGGGCTATGTCTTTTAAAATCAGACTTATCATATAAGTTATAACGCCAAGGCTGACAATAAATACTATTTCCTGGGAGTATTTGAATATAAAAGCTAATAATTTATTGTTCCACTGCTGGTATTGTCCGTATCCCATAAATACGACAAATACGGCAAAAATAAGTCCACCGCATAATATTTGGCAATTTATAGGGCTTTTTTTAACATTTTCGAGTTTAATTATGGTAACTCCTATAACTGATATAAGAGGTATAATTAAAGATATTTTAAAAATAGTTTCATAAGATAGAATCTGGGCAAGCCAGCCGGAAAGTCCCGCAACCATAACTCCGGCAAGAGAAATAGCAAGACGTCCTAAAATCTGAACGTAGGCCAGCTCTTCTTGGACTTTTTCCTCCGGCTGGTTTCTGTCAACTACTTCCGTGCTCATAGCGTCGGCTACTACATCTTGAATAACAAATCCTATAACGGTTAAAAGCGCTGAAATAATATATACGTTTTCTTTTGAGGCGAATTTAGCCCATGAATAATTGCCTGCCAGCCCTATTAAAAGAATAGTCCCTACCGCTATTAAAAAAGCTCCTATATAAACATATGCCCTTCTTTGGGAGCCTAAAATCGGTACACTGTCCACAAGCTGACCAAATACCATTTTAATAGTCCAGGGAATACTAAGCCATACTCCAAGAGTTATTAAAGCGGCCGCTGAGAGTTTAAGCTCTTCTTTTACCCAGAAAGTTTCGGCAACACTGCTTATTCCGCTAGCTCCGTAGGCGAAATATATCATTAAAAGAGGTAAATAGCGGAGTTTGAAATGTTTTATTGGATTTAGTAGTGAATTTTTTATTGATTGTTTTATTGTGTTTATTGTCATTTTTTGTCCTTATAAACTTAACATAATAATCTTACTGTATAATATAATTAGATTTTTTCCGCTTTAATAATCCCTTCAAAAGCAACCTGTATCATTTTATCAATTTCATCATAATTAATTACATAAGGAGGCATAAAATATATAACGTTTCCAAGAGGTCTTAAAAGAACGCCGTGTTTTAACCCGTATTCATAAACCTTAAGTCCTCTTCTTTCCTGCCAAGGATAATCAATCATTTCAATCGCTGTAATCATTCCCGTTTGTCTTATTTCTTTTACGTTTGGAAGTTCTTTGAATTTTTGGATATTTTTCCATATATAAGAGGCTTTTTCTTTATTATTTTCAATAACGGGTTCGTTTTCAAAAATATCAAGAGTAGCGTTTGCAGCAGCTATAGCTATTGGATTTGCCGTATAAGAATGCGAATGCAAAAACGCTTTCATCTCCTCATAATCACAATAAAATGCCGAATATATCTCATTTGTAGTCAATACTAAACTAAGAGGCAGATATCCTCCCGTTAACCCTTTGCTTAGAGTCATAAAATCAGGCTTTATTCCAGCTTGTTCGCATGCAAACATAGTCCCCGTTCTACCAAAACCTACCGCTATTTCATCTGCAATCATATGTATTTCAAACTCTTCACAAAGTTTTTTCAGTCCTTTTACAAAAACGGGATGATGCATTTTCATATACCCGGCACATTGGACTAACGGTTCTATAATTAAAGCACTCACTTCCTTGTGATATTTTTCAAAAATTTTTCTTGCTTTTTTAAGGGCTTGTAATGCTTTTTCCTCGCTTTTATCCTCCGGAATGGGAATTGTTACATTTTTGATAAGTATTTCTTTATAAGTGTCTTTATAAAGCCCTACGTCGCCGACACTTAAAGCTCCTATAGTCTCTCCGTGATATGAATTTTCCAGACTGAAAAAAAGAGGTTTTATTTTACCCTTATTTTTCCAGTAGTGAAAGCTCATTTTTATTGCCACTTCTACCGCACTGCTGCCATTATCTGCATAAAACACTTTATCAAAACCGGTAAGCAAACATATCCTCTCCCCTAATCTTACAGCGCCTTCGTGTGTAAATCCCGCAAAAATCACATGTTCTAATATCTCAAGCTGTTCTTTTATTTTTTTATTTATATAAGGATTTTTATGACCGAAGAGATTCACCCACCAACTGCTTATTGCGTCTATATATTTATTTCCTTCAAAATCGTAAAGGTAAACGCCCTCCCCTTTTTTAATTGGAATCATAGGCAAAAATTCATGGTCTTTCATCTGAGTACAAGGATGCCAGTTATATTGTAAATCTTTTTGAATAATTTCGCTGTTTTTCATAACAATCCCTTTATTGTGAGCTTTTTTTTTATTATAATATCACAAAATCTCAAAATATAAGGAAATTAATGATAGAGTGGATGCAGACTCACAGGAAATGGTTGGTAATTACCATATGGATAGCGACTATCGCTTTTATAGGAGCCGGATTTGTAGGATGGGGACAGTTTCAGTTTGGCAAAAACGCCTCTACGGTAGCAAAAGTTGGAAATACCGAAGTTAGTGTAAAAGATTGGCAGGAGAGCTATTCTCAAATTTTTGAAGAATATAATAAAGCTCTTGGGGGAACGCTTGACGAAGCAACGGCAAAAAAACTAGGTCTTCAAAAAATAGCGCTTCAAAGAGCAATTCAGACGGCGATTTTAAGAGAATACGCAAAAAATTTAGACCTGTATGTAACAGATGAAGACGTGGCTAAAAAAATTTTGGAATACTTTAAAGATAAAAAAACATACAAAACATATTTGAGAAATACGGGACAAAAAGCGGTGGACTTTGAAGAGAAATTAAAAAAACAGCTGTTAATAGAAAAACTTTTAACTTTTTTACATATTAAACCATCAAATACGGAACTCATAAGTGTAGGAAGCGCTCTTTACAATGCAGATAGACTGGAAATAAAAATTTTAAAAAGAGAAAATATAAACGTTGAAGTCAACGAAAAAGAGATAAAAGAGTTTTGGAGCAAAAATAAAAACAAATATTTAACCCCTGTTCAATACAAAATAGCTTATACGGTAATTCCTTTAAATCAACAGGTAGATGATAATACTTTAAAAAAGTTTTATAATGAAAACAAATTAAATTATAAAAATGAAAAAGGAGAAATTCAACCCTTTAAAAAGGTAAAAGATAAAGTAAAAGAGGATTATTTGTCTCATAAACTGAAAAAAGAAGCCATTATGGCATATAAAAATTTAAAAAATTCAAAAGGTGATTATAAAATAAATACCGTTCCTTTTTCAAATGATTTGATTCCTGGCGAAAAAATGCAAATATTAATAAAAAACGGTTATTTAAAACCTTTTGTATATCAAAAAAAATATATTACGGCTAAGCTGATTGAAGAGATTAAACCTAAACCTCTTGAATTTTCAAAAGCCAGAGAAATGGTTTTACAAGATTTGATAAACAAAAAAAGTTACGAAAAACTTATATTAACGGCAAAAAATATGCTTTCTAATTTTAAAGGTAAAGATTTAGGATTTGTTACCAAATATGACGCCAATAAAATAAAAAATCTTCCTGCCCAGGCGGCTCAGGAATTTTTATTTAGGGTGTTTGTCTCCCAAAAGCCTAAAGATTTTGTTCTTATTCCTTCAAAAAGTCCACAATACGCAGTTCTTTATAAAATTAAGGAACAAAAATTGCTTGATGAAAAGAAATATGAAGAAAATAAAAAATATGTTTACAATTTAACAGAGGCTCTGATAAATTCTCAGCTTTTAGCGGATTTATTAAAAGAGCTTTCTCAAAAATATGAAATAGTGTCTTATGTAAAGGATAAAGATTGAAAAATATCTTGGCAATAGATTTAGGAAGCTATGAAACAACCGCAATTATAGCCAATTATGATGAAAATACCGACAATCTCTCGATAAGCGGTGTTGGTATAGCCAAATCAAAAGGAGTAAAAAAAGGAGCCATTACAAATATAGACCAGGCTTCAAAATCGATAAAACAAGCCCTTAACGACGCTAAAAGAGTAGCCGGAGTTGAAGTCTCAAAAGCCATAGTCGCTATGTCTTCAGCTTATACCAAAAGCATTACAAGCTATGGAATAGTTAATATACCTGAAAACGAAATTACTATAAAAGAAATAAACAGAGCCATAAATACTGCTCTTTATAACGCCAACATCCCGGCTGATTATCAGCTTTTGCAGGCCATTCCTTATGATTTTAAAGTAGACGATTTAAGCGAAATAGAAGACCCGGCCGGAATGAGCGGAAGCAGGCTTGAAGTTTCTTTACATTTAATAGTAGCTCAAAAAAGCGGTATAGAAAACTTAAAAAAAACATTAAAACAGGCAGGATTAGAAATAGAAAACATCGTAGCCGCAGGTTATGCAAGCGGGCTTGCAGTTTTAAACGAAGATGAAAAAGAATTAGGAGTGGCGTTAATAGATATAGGAGCGACAACTTCGGATTTGGCTATTTTCATAAATAAATGTATAAGACACACAGATTATTTAGGAGTTGGAAGCCATCATATAACAAACGACCTTTCTATGGCTCTTCATACCCCTCTATCAGATGCGGAAGCTATCAAAATAAATTTTGAGGAATATGTAAAAAACGATACGGATTTAATCGAAATTTCAGTAATAGGAAGTGAAGAAGAAAAACAAAAAGCCTCAATTACTACCATAACTCAAGTAATAAGCGCAAGAATTGAAGAGACCTTTTTACTGTTAAATAAAGAAATAGAAGAATCGGGATTAAAAAATAAAATCGGAGCCGGAGTGGTCTTAACAGGAGGATTTACCAATTTTTATAATATAAAAGAAATAGCCTCATCTTTTTTTGACAATCTTCCGGTAAGAGTAGGAATTCCTAAAAAAATTGACGGTCTTTTTGAAAATTTAAAAGCCCCTCAATTTTCAACGGCTCTTGGATTATTGTTATACGGCAAAAAAGAGGGATTAACATATGAAATAGATTCAAACAGACAGTTTAGAAGCAGATATACTCTTAGTGAAATTCAACATCATTCTCAAAAAGAAGAAGAAAAAATAAAAGAAAAAGAAGAACTGGTAGAAATTGTTACCAAGAAAAAAGAGCCCGGGTTAATTCAAAGATTTAAAACTTGGCTTAGCAATTTATTTTAAGAAAGGATGTAAGATGGAAGAACTTTTCGTAATAAACGATATGGTTGACGGCCCGAAAATAAAAGTAATAGGAGTCGGAGGCGGCGGAAACAATATGATAAATTATATGGCGGATAAAGGGATAAAAGATGTTGAATTAATAGCTGCAAACACTGATATTCAGGCACTAAAAACAAGCAAAGCACATAAAAAAATACAGCTTGGAAGTAACCTTACCAAAGGTCTTGGAGCCGGTATGAGACCGGAAGTTGGAGCAAAAGCTGCAGAAGAAAGTTTTGAAGAAATAAAAGAAACCCTAAAAGGTGCCGATTTAGTATTTATATCAGCCGGAATGGGAGGGGGAACAGGAACCGGTGCAGCCCCTATTATTGCAAAAGCCGCAAAAGAAGTCGGAGCTCTTACAATAGGAGTTGTAACAAAACCTTTTACGTTTGAAGGCCCTAAAAGAAGAAAGCTTGCTGAAATAGGAACAAATGAGCTTAAAAACGAAGCAAACTCCATAGTAGTAATTCCAAACGACAAGATTTTAACCATTATAGATAGGAAAGTCGGAAGAAGAGAAGCGTTTTCTTTAGTTGACGATGTATTATATAAAGCTGTAAGCGGAATTTCAAATATGGTTATCAGCTACGGAGAAAACGATATTAACGTTGACTTTAACGACCTTAAAACCGTTATGTCTCATAAAGGTCTCGCTCTTATGGGAGTTGGGGAAGAAAAAGGTGAAAATGCTGCTTTCAATGCAATTAAAAAAGCAATTGAATCACCTCTTCTTGACAATATATCTATTGACGGAGCGATGGGTGTGCTTGTTCATTTTACGCTGCATGAAGATTATCCTCTGGTAGAAATGGAAGAGAGTATGAACCTTGTGTATGAAAAAGCGGATGAAGACGCTGATATTATTTTCGGTACCACAACCGACAACTCCTTAGCGCCTGATGAAATTAAAGTAACAATAGTAGCTACAGGTTTTGAGAGAGAAAAAGCCGCTAACAAACCGGATAAAGAGATTAAAAACACGGTAGAAGAACTTTTGGTAAAAAGAAAAGTTTCAGGCGGAATAGATTTAGACAGTGACGCCCTTGATATTCCTACATGGCTTAGAAAAGCAAAAGATTAATAAAAAACAAGGAAAATGGCAGACAATACATAATCTGCCATAAATACCGCCACAGATGAAAAAACGACTGCTTTAGTTGTACTTTGTCCCACTCCTTTTGCCCCTCCTCTGGTATTGTATCCTATATATGTTCCTATAGCGCTTATAATATAACCAAAAACGGCTCCTTTAATAAGCCCCTGATTTATCTCTTTCATTTCCGCAAACTGTTTTAAATTATCAAGATAAGCATAACCGTTAACATCCAAAGAATATACGCTTATAAAATAAGCCCCTATATTGGCCACAGCGTCAAAAAACACAATTAAAAGAGGAAGGGATATAATAGTGGCTAAAATTCTAGGCGCTATGAGATAATGTTTTGAATCAACAGCCATAACCTCTAAAGCGTCTATCTGTTCGGTTACCCGCATACTTCCAAGTTCTGCGGCATAAGCGCTTATTCCACGGCTGATAACCATCAAAGCCGCAAATACGGGACCTAGTTCTTTTACTATAGAGACGAAAATCGTATATCCCATAAAATCCTCTATTCCAAATTTATGAAAACCATGATAAAGCTGCACAGCTTCCACAAGACCTGTAAAAAAAGAAGTCAAAAATATTACTCCCAAACTTCCATATCCCATAAACTTTATTTGCTCAAAAAGATTTTTTATTCTAAAAGGTGGTTTAAAAAACAGTTTTATTACATAAAGTTGAAAAATGGTAAAGTCTCCAAGAGTCTTAATAAAATCCGCTGTAGTTTTTCCTATAAAATATAAAAAATTTTTTATCAATATCAACCCTTTTTTGTTAAAATTATATCAAAAAGGAAGAGATATGGCTGAAGAAAAAGAGAATCAAGAATCAACTGAGCAAGAAGAAAAAAAAGAAGGAGGAGGAAACAGTAAACTTTTACTTATAGTAATAATAGTTCTTTTATTACTGCTTTTAATTATAGGAGGCGCGGTAGCTTACTTTTTATTAAGTGGAGATGAAGAAGCTACAGACCAGCCTGAACCTAAAAAAATAGAAAAAAAGAAAAAAGTTTCAGATATGGCTGAAATAGGACCTATTTATCCGTTAGACCCTTTTATAGTAAATCTTGTTTCAAACAATGCCAATAGATATCTAAAATGTAAAATAGATTTAGAACTGGATTCTCCAGAACTTCAACAGGAAATTGATAAAAAACTACCTGCTATAAGGGATTTAATTATTCGGATTCTTTCATCCAAAACAGTAGAAGAAATTCAAACGGCTAAAGGAAAGCAAAAACTTAAAGAGGAAATAAAAAGAAAAATAAATGAAATACTTACAACCGGAGAAGTTAGAAATGTCTATTTTACGGAGTTTGTAATTCAGTAATGATAGGCATAGATATAATAGAAATAAAAAGAATAGAAAAAATGATAAAAAAATTTGGAAACAGAGCCCTTGAGAGATTTTTAACCCCCAGGGAAAGAATTATTGTCTCCTCTCCTTCTTCCGTTGCAGGATACTGGGCAGCAAAAGAGGCTTTTAGCAAAGCGATAGGTACAGGAATAGGAAAAGAATGTTCCTTTTTAGATATAGAAATTTTAAAAAATGCCAAAAATAAACCCTATTTTTCATCAGCTACATTAAAAAAATTTAATTTGAAAGATGCGGATTTATCCATTTCGCATGACGGAGGATTTGCTATAGCCGCAGTTATTGTTTTAAAAAAAAATATGGTATAATTTCACTCCAAGTCCCCGTAGCTCAGCTGGATAGAGCGCCACCCTGCGGAGGTGGAGGCCGTGCGTTCGAATCGCGCCGGGGACGCCACTATTTATATTTACATATAAGAACTAAGCAAAGTACTTCCTACTCTTATCATATTTGACCCTTCTTCAATAGCTATTTCAAAATCGTTGCTCATACCCATTGAACAGATTTTTGCACCATAAGGTTGAAGCTTTTCAAAAATTTTATAAGTTTTTCTAAAAGACTTTCTTATAGCATTTTCATCATCGGTATGAGCACCTATTGTCATAACTCCCTGAAGATTAATATTGGAAAGGTTTTCTTTTATTTTAAGATAGGTATCTACTGCTGTTTCTGGTTCCATACCGTGTTTTGTCGGTTCACCTGAACTGTTTATTTCAATAAGACATCTAATTGGTTTGTCTGTTCTTTTATTTATAGCTTCAGCAAGTTCATATGAATTGATAGACTGAATCATAAAAGGGTTTAGTTTTAAGAGTTTATTTATTTTATTTTTTTGTAAATTCCCTATAAAATGCCATTCAATAGGTAAATTTTCAAGAGCTTTTACTTTATTTTCCATATCCTGGACCCTGTTTTCCCCAAAAGCCCTCTGTCCGTCTTCAAAAAGTCTTCTTAATACATCCGGATTATCCGTATATTTTGTAACAGCGACAATCTGAACTATAAGATGTTCGCTTCTTCTAAGCCTTGCAGCTTCCACTTTTTGCATCAATTCATCAAGAGTCATTTTATCCTCCTATAAGTCTTGTTAAATCATTGTATATACCAATAAGCATCAAACTTCCCAGGATAGCCCACCCGGCAAGTGTTAGTTTATACATAATTTCTTCGTTTATTTCTCTTTTAAAAACAGCTTCATACAGATTAAAAATAATATGTCCCCCGTCAAGGGCGGGAATGGGAAGCAGATTCAAAACTCCAAGATTTACACTTAATAAAGCCGCTAAAAGAAGTAAAGGCTGTATGCCTAGATTTGCTACTTTAGCGGTTACGTCCACTATTCCTATAGGTCCGCTGAGATTATCAACCCCTATTGCTCCGGTAACAAGTTTTTGAACGCTTTTTGCTATTAATGTAGCGTCATTTATAAACTTTTCTATAGAAATTTTTAAAGCCTCCCAAAAAGGATATTTTACTTTTATGACCTCTCCACTTGGTACTATTCCTATTATTTTTCTTTTTATTTGTTCTTTAAATATATTTTGTGAGATTGTTGTTTTTGGTTTTAAAGTTAACATAATAATTTTTCCATTACGTTTAACTTTTATATGTAAAACATCGCTTTTTTGTATTATCTTAGGAATATCGTCCCATGACTTAACTTCTACTCCATTAATTTCAATAATTTTATCCCCCGGCTTTAGCACTTTTGCGGCAGGCGTATCAGGAATAGTCTTGCCTATTACCGGCGCTAATTTCTGCCATCCAGTCGTAGCCAAAAAAAGATATATTATAATTGCCAGCAAAAAGTTAAAACCGGGACCTCCTAAAAGAATTAAAATTCTCTGCCATGGAGTTTTAGACGTATAAGAGTCCGGGTCATCTGACTTTTTTAAAGGGTCGCTGTCATCCTGCCCCTTCATTTGAACGTATCCTCCAAGAGGCACGGCGCTTATACACCAATCGGTATCCCCTATTTTTTTACAAAAAAGCTTCTTTCCAAAACCTATAGAAAAAACCTCAACTTTTACACCTACTAATCTTGCCATTAAAAAATGACCGAGTTCATGAAAGAAAATAAGAAAAGAGAGAATTATTAAAGCCGTAATCATTTCTGCGCCTTAATATACGCTTTTATGTAATCAGCCCCGCTGTAAAGAGTAACAAACACTGCTACCCATAAAAGACAATTTCCACAAGGCCAGTCCATTAACAAAAAGCCTATCGCTATCATCTGTAACACTGTTTTGATTTTTCCCGCCATAGAAGCTTTTACACTAAGCCCTTCACTTGCCATAGCCACCCTAAGACCGGTTATAAAAAACTCTCTTACCAAAATTAAATAAACAGCCCATGGATTTGCCCTATTAAGATACAAAAGCCCTAAAAAGGCTCCAAGAGTCAGCATCTTATCGGCAAGAGGGTCTAAAATTTCCCCCAGCTTACTTACGGCATTAAAATTTCTGGCAATATACCCGTCAAAAAAATCGGTAATACTGGCAATTACAAAAATCAAAGCGGCAAAATAATCAAGCCATGAAGAATGTATGCCGCTGAAAATATCCCTGTTTACCAAAAAAAGATACATTAAAAAAGCAAGAAGTATTCTTATAAAAGCTAAAATATTTGGAACATTTTTTAAGCGTTTTTTCCATACTTCATATCTGTGAAGTTTTATTCCGTCAGAAGTTACCAACAAACCTACCCTTTACATCCGAATGTCGTTCCGCCATCTACTATAAAAGTCTGCCCCGTAATCCAAGAAGCCTCATCGGTACACAGAAAGTACGTAATTCCGGCCAAATCTTCAGGAAGCCCCATTCTGTTAAGAGGACTTCTTTTTTCAACTTCCGATTTTACTTCTTCATAATTAGGAAAAGCTTTAAGGGCATCTGTATCAATAGGCCCTCCGCTTACAGCATTAACCCTGATACCTTTACTTCCAAGCTCGCATGCAGCATACTTTACGACAGTTTCAACTGCTGCCTTACTGGCACCATGGCCTGTATAATGAGGGGTATATACAAGATTTCCGGTAGAACTTAAAGATATAATACTTCCACCCCCTACTTTTTCCATTCTCTTAGCAGCTTCCTGTGCTCCAACTACAAAAGCGCTGACCGTAGCCGTAAAAATATTACAAAGCCCTTTTGGCTTAAGCCTCATAAAAGGACCAAACCCCCCTATTACAGAACGTCCCGAAATAATTGCGTTTGATACGAAAAAATCAACCCTTTCAAAATCTTCATCAATCTGTTTAAAAACATCTTTATATGTTTCAGGCTCTAAAATGTTTAACTGATACGCTTTTGCTTTTATACCGTATTTTTCTTCCCACTCTTTTGCCAGATTTTGAGCAATTTCCTTATTGGAATTGTATGTAAAAGCGATATTTACACCTTCTTTTGCAAAACGCTTGGCTATTGCTTTTCCAATACCTCTTGTAGCCCCGCTGATTACTAATGTTTTACCTTTCAATTTTTCTCCTTATAAATATTTCTTTAAAACTGCTTTTATTTTCTTTTTACTCTCTTCGCTAGGCTCAACAAGAGGAAGTCTGTATTCAAGAGAAGGAATAAGACCAGCTTCAAACATAGCGTACTTTATAGGAATTGGATTAC
This sequence comes from Caminibacter sp., assembly GCF_053999135.1. Lineage (NCBI taxonomy): Bacteria > Pseudomonadati > Campylobacterota > Epsilonproteobacteria > Nautiliales > Nautiliaceae > Caminibacter > Caminibacter sp. The sequence goes on along the minus strand of NZ_JBMXVQ010000018.1, from coordinate 7,461 downwards.
TTTCTATAAAGAGTATTTTATTCAGTTCATACAATTCTTCATTAATTTCTCTTGAAGTTAAAAAATCACCTTTTAAAGCGCTGTGTACAAGATTGGCTATTTTTTTCGGTAAAAGATTTGAAGTTACGGAAATAACACCTTTCCCGCCGCTTGCTATTATAGGATAATTTATAGCATCATCTCCGCTTATTACGCTTATTCCGCTTTTAGAACACAAAGCAACCACATTTTCTATTTTTCCGGTTGCCTCTTTAATAGCGACTATATTTTCCACATCGTTAAACAGTTTTACAGCTGTATCAACTTCTATATTCGAACATGTTCTTCCCGGAACATTATATAAAACAACAGGTATTTCAACGGCATCCGCCAATGTTTTATAATGTTCGTATAGCCCTCTTTGAGTAGGCTTATTATAATAAGGAGAAACGCTTAAAATCGCATCAGCCCCTTTTTCTTCGGCAAACTTAGCCAGGTCAACTGCCTCATGGGTAGAATTGCTCCCGGCACCCGCTAACACTTTAGTGCCGCTTCCTTTACATACCTCAACCGCTATTTCTATACACCTTTTATGTTCTGCATGAGTTAAAGTAGCGCTCTCTCCGGTTGTTCCGACAGGAACTACCCAATCTGTACCGTTATCTATCTGTCTTTGAATAAGTCTGGCATAAGTATCTTCATCAATTTTTCCATTTTTAAACGGAGTAATCAAAGCGGTCATAGCACCTTGCATTTTTATCCTTTTTTACGAAATTATATCTAAAATTATTCATATCTTAATGTTTCAAGCACATCTGTTTTACTTGCTTTTAGAGCCGGATAAAAGGACGAAAGAAGAATTATCACAAAAGCACCCGTCACTATCATTATAAAATCAACCGGACTTAAATCTATCGGCAGTTTACTGACACCGTAAACATCAGCCGGCAGTTTAATAATATCAAAGGTTTTAAGAACCCATATACCTATCGCTCCTGTTATACTTCCCATAACAATCCCCGCTGTTCCTATAATAAGTCCTAGTTTTAAGAAAATAGTTTTTATCTCTTTCTTCCCGGCCCCCAAACTCATCATAAGTGCAATCTCTTTTCTTTTACTCATAATCATCATTAAAAGAGAACTGATAATGTTAAGCGCCGCAACTATTACAATCAGCATAAGTACCAAAAACAAAGCTCTTTTTTCCATTTTCAAAGCCGCAAAAAAATTACCGTTTTGTTGCCACCATCCAACTACTCCGACTCCGCTTGGCAACACTCTTTTTATCTTTTTTATATCCTCAAAAGGATTTGGAGTCCATATGTGGATACCGCTGTAATGGTTTTGTTTTAAAATCCTTCTAAGCCCTTCAATATTCATATAGGCGATTCCCTTGTCATAAGCAATAAGCCCGCTATGAAAAGCCCCTATTACTCTCACCTTTTTCATAACAGGTGTTATACCAAAACCTAAAGGAGTTATTTTGGAAAAAATCATTATTATCTTTTCACCTTTATAAATCCCTGTATCCTCAAAAAGTCTTTTTCCAAGTACAACGTCAAATATTCCGGCTTTTTCAACATTTTTTACGGCTTTTGAAAAAATATAGTTTATTGCTGCCTCTTTTTTAAAATCAACTCCGTACAATAAAACTCCGTTTAAACCGTTTTTTTGAACGATAGCACTTGTTTCTATATAAGGAGAAAATTTAAAAGAAGGAAATTTTTTTTCTAAAAACTTAAGAAGCTTTTTATCAACCGTTGAGAGGGAGGAATAAACGGTTATAGGATAATTCATAACTTTAAGTTTTTTTTCAAACTCCCTATCCATTCCGTTCATTATACCCATGGCTATCATAAGAGTAGCTACACCGGTCATAATTCCCAAAAAGGCAAGAATAAAGCTTATATAAATAAAAGGGTGTTTTTTATCAAATCTTAAATACCTTTTTATTATAAAGTTTACGAAATTTTTATTCAACTAAATTTCCTTGGGCAACATACATTTTAAATTTCTGTTTACCTTAAAATTTTGGGCTTTTCCCGCAGCAGTCTTTATATTTTTTGCCGCTGCCGCAAGGACAAGGTTCATTTCTTTTCACTTTTTTTCTCTGTTTTGCCTCAAACTCTTTTTTTAACATCTCCGTTTGGAGTTCAAGTTCCTTCATAATGGTATCAACGTCTTTTTCTTCCATATCATCTGGAATTTCAGGCATATTGGCAAGAATTTCATCTATATTTTTACCTTTAAGGGTATTTAAAAATTCAGCAATATCCGGATCGACTTCCGGAGCCTGATATTGAATTTCAAGAGTATTTAAAATTTTCATACTCTCTATTTTTATTCTCTCAATCAACTCTTCAAACAGATTAAAGCTCTCTTTTTTATATTCGACAAGAGGGTCTTTTTGATTATATCCCCTAAGTCCTATACCTGTTTTTAATATATCCATCATATAAAGGTGGTCTCTCCAGCTCTCGTCAAGAACCTGTAACACTACCTGTCTTAGAATTCGGTTTTTATCTTCATCGGAAGCGTCTTTAAACTTATCTTCTATATTATTTTTAATCTTTTCCGTTAAATAACTTTTAAGTTCATCATACTCTTTTTGAAGCTCTTTTTCTTCAAAATCCATTCCTGTATACTCTTTTAAAACCGCTTTTAACTTTTCCAAATTCATCTCTTCTTTTGGAGTATGTTCGAATATATCGCTGTGAGATAATAAAAACTCCACAAAATCTTCAAGCATTTCATCTATTTTTTCTTCTATGTTAAATTCCGGATTTAAAAGCTGGTCGCGGAATTTATAAATAACTTTTCTCTGTTCGTTTGCCACATCGTCATATTTTAATATGTGTTTTCTTGCTTCAAAATGCATGGTTTCAACTTTTTTCTGAGCGTTTTCAATAGCCCTTGTAACAATTTTACTGTCTATATGCTCCCCTCTTTCTATTCCCAGCCTGTCCATAATATTTTTAATTCTGTCGCTTCCGAAAATTCTTAGCAAGTCATCTTCCAAAGAGAGATAAAACTGACTAACACCAGGGTCCCCCTGACGACCCGAACGACCTCTTAGCTGATTGTCTATTCTTCTGCTTTCATGTCTTTCAGTACCTATAATATAAAGACCCCCAAGTTCTCTTACTTCATCGTCAATTTTTATATCAACTCCCCTACCGGCCATATTGGTAGCCACCGTTACGGCTCCCTTTCTACCGGCCTGAGCAATAATTTCCGCCTCTTTTTCATGCTGTTTGGCGTTAAGAACAGTATGCGGAATTTTGGCTTTTTTTAAAAGATGACTCAGATATTCACTTTTTTTAACAGATGTCGTACCTATAAGTACGGGCTGACCTTTTTTATGAAGCTCTTTTACTTTTTTAACAACGGCTTCAAATTTTTCCTCTTCTGTTTTAAATACTATATCGTTTAAATCTTTTCTTGCCACGGGTCTATTGGTAGGAATAGAGATTACTTCAAGCCCGTAAATTTCCAAAAATTCCGTGGCTTCTGTCTGAGCCGTTCCCGTCATACCGGCAAGTTTTTCATAAAGCCTGAAATAATTCTGATAAGTAATCTCGGCAAAGGTCTGGGATTCTTCTTGAATTTCCACACCTTCTTTTGCTTCAAGCGCCTGATGAAGCCCTTCGCTAAATCTTCTTCCTTCTGCAATTCTTCCCGTAAATTCATCTACAATTAAAATTTCGCCTTTTCTTACAATATAATCCCTTCCCTCTTTAAAAAGATAATTCGCTTTTAAAGCCTGGTCGAGATGATGGGCTAAAATCGCATTTTCAGGCGTATAGAGGTTATCAACGCCAAAAAGCTCTTCTGCTTTTTTTATTCCTTCTTCCGTTAAAAGAACAACTTTGTCTTTTTCGTCGACTTTAAAATGTTTATCAATTTCAAGCTGTTTGGCCACTTTATCGGCTCTTTCATAATCCTCAACTCTTTTATTGGCGGGACCTGAAATAATAAGAGGCGTTCTGGCCTCATCAATCAAAATACTGTCTACTTCGTCTACTATTGCATAATAGTGGCCTCTTTGTACTTTGTCATTTATATCAAACACCATATTGTCTCTTAAATAATCAAATCCAAATTCTGAATTTGTTCCGTATGTTACATCGCATTGGTATGCTTTTTTTCTTTCATAATCTTCCATACCGCCCACTACAACTCCGGTGGAAAATCCGAAAAACCCATAAAGTCTTCCCATATCATGGGCATCTCTTTGGGCAAGATAATCATTTACGGTAACAACATGAACACCTTTTCCCAAAATCGCGTTTAACACCACCGGAAGAGTGGCTACAAGCGTTTTACCCTCTCCTGTTTTCATTTCCGCTATTTTGCCCTCATGCAATACCATACCACCGACAAGCTGAACATCATAATGCCTCATACCAAGAACTCTTTTGCTAGCTTCCCTGACCATTGCAAAAACTTCGTTTAAGTATTTATTAAGGGTCTCTTGCTCATCTGCACCGTTTTTTGTCTCTTCCAAAACAGACGTTTTTATTTTTTCAAACTCTTTTTTTATTTCATCATCACTCATTTTCTCATATTTGGGCTCAAGTGCGTTAATTTCTTTCACCCTAGCAAAATATTTTTTTAACTCTCTATCATTTTTGGTTCCAAAAATCTTTCTGAATACGCTTTTTACCATCTATAACGCCTTTAAAAACTTTTTTGTTATAATAACATAAAAAGGTTTTTAATGAGATTTCTAATTTTATTTATATCTGTTTTCCTTTTTGCGATTGATATGCCAAAAGCCTTTAAATCCGAGTTTAATCAGACTATAATATCAGACAATAAAAAACTTATCTATAAAGGTAGAGTCTTTTACAAAAAAAAACAAATATTTTGGAAATATACATATCCAGAGGAAAAGTACATATGGGTAAAAGATAAAGTATATATTTACGAACCTGACCTAATGCAGGTTACAATTACCAAAAAGCAAAATTTAAATCTTCAAAATATTTTAAGAGATGCAAAAAAAATAAAAAACAATTTATATGAGACTGATTTGGATAATAAAAAAATATATTTTATATACGATAAGACTCTTAAAAAACTATATTATACCGATGAAATGGGAAACAGAGTGGAAATAAATTTTTATAACCAGTCAAACGAAGTAAATGATTCTATATTCAAACCAAATATACCAGATGATACGGATGTTATTTATCAACAATAAACTTATCTTAAATTCACACTTTATACTTCATCAAATTGGGAATTTAGATATAAAAAAATTGGAACTAAAATCGACAAATATCATTTTAAAGGCTTTATCTCATCAAATATGTTAAATTTTTTGTAGTTTTTTAACATAAGAGAGAAGATATGTTAAAATTTATCAGTTTTTTTAACATAATTGAGTTTTTAAAAAAACACCTGAGCGTTACACGACAAACAGCCTCTAAATATCTCAAGCAGTTATCCCTTACAGGTTTACTTGAAGAACAAAAAATCGGTAAGGCAAAATATTATATCAATAAGGAATTTGTAGAAGTGTTGAGTAAATAATCTTCATAAATATTTTGTGGGGTCATTTTTTGCTTAAATTTTCAAAACATCGTATTTATAGGGATTTTAAGTAAGTTAATGGTGCGGCGGGAGAACTTCAAACTATTAAAATAAACTTCCATTTTTCCATCCTTTTTGTCAAAAAATAATCCTTAAAAATACCGAAAATACGCAGTCTGTCAAATTATTTGACAAATAAAATGATTTTTTGATTTTTTATTAAAATTTGTGTAAAATGTGTTTGCGGGTTACTTTTAGGGTTACTTTGTCAAAAAGGGGTTACTTATGACTATACGAGAAATACGAAAATTAAGCTGGAATGGTAAAAACGAGTTTGTAAAAGTTGCGGAGAATCTGTATGTTGAAGTTACTAAAAATAAAAAAGTTTTTAAAGTTCTCTTTAAAAAAGAGGGGAAACAAATAAAAGCTACTTTGAACGATGTCGACAAAATAACTTTGACGGAAGCAAAACAAAAGGTTCTCACTTTACGGGGGAAAATACAGGCAAAAGGGTTTGCAGAGGCAAGGGAGATTATAAGGTCAGAGCTTGGAAAAAGGCAGTCTAAAAAGGATAAGGAAATAATACAGGTAAAAGTAAAGGAATCTGAAAAATATCTTTTAAAAAACATCATTCAGGAATATTTAATTACGGAAGACAAAAAAGACCAAGGACGGATAAAAAACTACATTATACCCGCTTTGGGAGAATTGGACGTTAGAAAAATGGGACATACGGATATAATCAGTAAACTTATTAAAAACATTTATAATTTAAACAAAGATAATAAAAAGGCAAATACGACTACTGATAAAGTGGAAACGGCGAGAGAACTTATGCGGTTGCTTCGCAATTTTTATCAGTTTTTATTTTTACATCACAATGTTACGAACAATCCTACAAGTTTTATTGATAAGAGTGTAATAGAACAGATTCTCGGTAAACACAAAGTCCAACATTTTAAAGGAATTACAGACATTGAGGAATTGAGAACACTTTATTTAAAAATTTTACAATTGCCTACTTATGAAGAAAGTGGAAATTATAATGATATAAGATTAGCTACAAAAAACTTAATGCGTTTTATGATATTAACCGCCCTGCGTATTGGAACTGCAAGGCATTTAACTTGGGATATGATTGATTGGGATAAGAAAGTTATAAATATTCCTTCTGATTTTACTAAAACGAAAATTGATTTTAGGTTACCATTAACAAACGAAACGTTAAAAGTACTGGAAGAACTTAAAAAATATGACAAAAGGCAAAAAGGTTTTATTTTTAAAAGTAGAAATGGAACTCCCATAACCGAAAGTAGTGTTAATAAACATCTTAAAAAACTATCAAATAATAAAACTACAAGTCACGGATTCCGAACGTCATTGTCTACGATACTTAAAGAAAACGGATTCGATGAATATGCCACGGAAGTTCAATTAATGCATAGACCAGAAAACGCAGTTGCAAAAATATATACAAGGACGGACTTTGTAGAAAGGCGTCGAATACTGTTAGAAAAATGGGAAAATCTTTTAACTACAAAAACACAGAAAAAGTCGGATGGCTTAATTCGTTTTGATTTTTAATTCTCCGAAAAAACTACAAATTAAACAAAAAAATTCACAAATTTTTTCTTCTTTCTATTCTTTATTATAATTAAAGATATAAATACAATAAAAAGGAGTGACAATGAAAACGAACTTTAAACAAATCAAAAACTTAATTACGAAACTTGAAAAGAAAGAAAAAGAACTTGCAAGTTACAAAGCAAAAGTTTCAAAGTTAGAAAACGAAGTTCAAACAATTCAAACCGAACTTGCAACGCTACTTAACAATAACACAACGAACGCTGAACAAACAAGCACATTTTCCGCTTACAACGCTTAATCCTTTTTTCTTTCCCCTTTTGCCCCCTCATTCTTTTCCGGGACGTATTTTTTTTA
>NZ_JBMXVQ010000017.1:0-2034 GCF_053999135.1 Caminibacter sp. | reverse complement strand
GTATGGGCTCCGAATGCAAAATATGTAAGCGTTGTAGGGGATTTCAACGGATATGATAGAAATAAAAATCCTTTAATGAAAAAAGAGGGCGGAATATGGGAAGGGGTTGTAAAAAACGCAAAAAAAGGCGATACGTATAAATATTTTTTAATAGGCGCCAATAATAAAGAAATTTTAAAAGCCGACCCTTTTGCCTTTTATAATGAAAAACCTCCTAAATCGGCTTCCGTTGTCTGGGATTTTGAATATAAAATAAAATATAATAGGATAAAAAACGAATACAATAAACCCGTAAATATCTATGAAGTCCATCTTGGAAGCTGGAAAAAAGGCCTTGATTATAAAGAAGCGGCGGTTGAGCTTAGCAGATACTGTAAGGATATGGGATACAATTATATCGAGCTTATGCCGATAACCGAATATCCATATGACGGCTCGTGGGGATATCAGGTAACGGGGTATTTTGCTCCTACTGCCAGATACGGAAACCCGGATGAATTTATGAAATTTGTGGATATTATGCATAAAAACGGCATAGGCGTTATACTTGACTGGGTACCAAGCCATTTTGCCGTTGACGGGCACGGGCTTATTACGTTTGACGGCAGCTGTCTGTATGAGCACTGCGACCCGCGTCTTGGTTACCATCCCGACTGGAAAAGCCATATTTTTGATTATTCAAAAGGAGAAGTCAGAAGCTTTTTAATAAGCAGCGCAAATTACTGGTTTAGCAGATATAATATTGACGCTTTGCGCGTAGATGCCGTAGCTTCAATGCTTTATCTCGATTACGGACGTGATGAATGGGTGCCTAATGTGTATGGAGGAAGGGAAAACCTTGATGCGATAAGGTTTTTAAAGGATTTAAACAGATTAAATCACGATGAATTTAAAAATATATTTATAATTGCCGAAGAATCGACCTCGTTTCCCGGAATTACGAAAAGCGTGGAAGAGGGGGGATTAGGGTTTGATTTTAAATGGAATATGGGTTGGATGAACGATACGCTTAATTATTTTCACCTTGACCCTTTATTCAGAAAACATCACCATCATGAAATAGCCCATCTTTTTTATTACGCTTTTGCGGAAAAATATATATTGCCTCTGTCTCACGATGAAGTGGTTCACGGCAAAGGCTCTTTAATTAATAAAATGCCTGGGAGTTATGATAAAAAATTTGAAAATTTAAAAGCCCTTTTTGCGTTTATGTATGCGTTTTTCGGGAAAAAACTTCTTTTTATGGGAGGAGAATTCGCCCAGTTCAGAGAGTGGGATTACAAAGAAGAACTTGACTGGTTTTTGATAGAAAAGTTCCCTAAACATAAAGAGTTAAAAGATTATGTTAAGAAACTTAATCATTTTTATCTTAATGAGAAATCTTTATGGATGGATGATTATGTTAATTTTAAATGGATAAACTATAAAGATTACACAAGAAGCGTATTTTCTTACATAAGAGGCGATTTGGTAATTGTTTGTAATTTTGCCGATTGTGAATGGAAAAATTATAAATTCGGATGTGATTTTGATGAATTGGAAGTTGTTTTTGATTCAAAAAATAAAAAGATTGGTAAAATATACAAATCCAAACCGGAAAAATTTGAAGATTTTAAAAAGTCTTTTGAAATAGACTTAGAACCTTTAAGTGTAATATATTTTAAAAACAAAAAGGAGAAAGTATGAAATTTTATAATGAACTTAAATCCGTTACTCCAAAAGAGCTGCTTGAAAAAATAAAGGAAGAAAGATACAGCGGAGAGGTGGGATATTATGATTTGCCTGAGAGCTCAAAAGATTTGATAGACGAAGCAAAAGAGATAAAAGCAAATCAGATAGCGGTAATAGGTATCGGAGGAAGTAATCTAGGGACTATGGCTATAGATTCTCTTTTAAAACATACGGGCGAATATATAGAAATTATTTATCTTGAAAACACCGACCCGATTGATTTGAATGAAAAATTCAGAAAAATAAGAAACGACGCGCTTTTTATTGTAGTCTCAAAATCGGGAAACACCGTTGAGACGCTTA
>NZ_JBMXVQ010000016.1:0-19611 GCF_053999135.1 Caminibacter sp. | reverse complement strand
CTTCTTTCATCCTGCATCGATACGGTAATTCCTGTTGGAATATGGGTCATTCTGACGGCACTTTCGGTTTTATTTACGTGCTGACCTCCGGCACCTCCGGCTCTCATAACCTCTATTTTGATATCTTTCGGGTCGAGTTCGATATCCACGTCGTCAACTTCGGGCATAACGGCAACGGTTACGGCTGAGGTGTGAATTCTTCCCTGAGATTCGGTTGCCGGGATTCTTTGAACTCTGTGAGTTCCCCCTTCGTATTTGAGGCGGCTATAAGCACCATCCCCTTTTATAAGAAGTATTATTTCTTTAAAACCTCCGATATCGTTTTTGCTTTCGCTTACTATTTCGACTTTCCATCCCTTGTTATCGGCGTATCTTAAATATGCTCTCATTAAATCCCCTACAAACAGCGCAGCTTCGTCTCCTCCCGTTCCCGCTCTTATTTCGAGGAATATGTTTTTATCGTCGTTAGGGTCTTTTGGCAGGAGCAGCAGTTTTATCTCTTCTTCAAGTTTTGGCAGTTTTTCTTCTATTTCTTTAATTTCTTCTTTTGCAAGTTCGGACATTTCAGGGTCTTCAAGCATAGCTTTTGCTTCTTCAAGAGCGTTTACCGTTTTTTCGTATTCTTTTGCCTTGTTTACTATATCTTCTAACTGTCTGGCTTCACGTGAGAGTTTTGTCATCTGTTTTATGTCTTTTGTTATTTCGGGAGATGAAAGTTTTTCGTTTATTTCATTATATTTTTCTACAAAAGGTTTTAATTTTTCAAGAAGCATGGTTTTCCTTTAGGAAATAAAGTTTAAGGAGGGGAAAAGGGAAAAATTAAGCGTTTTCAGCTTGCGGTTCGATAGATTTTACAAGATGGTGAAGTCTTGAAATTTTTCTTCTTGCCGTATTTTTCTTTAAAATTCCTTTATTAATATAGCTTTGGAATTTTTTGTTTGCCACTTTCCAATAGTTGTAAGCTTTTTCATAATCACCTTCGGCTACCGCTTTTTCTACGTTTTTAGTTATTGTTTTGATTCTTGTTCTATAGTATCTGTTTCTTTCAGTTCTTTTTTTTGTTTGTCTGATTCTTTTTTCAGCTGACTTTGTATTTGCCATTTAGTTCCTTTTTTTGAAGCGTATTTTATAAAAATTTGATAAAATTTGCAAATAATTATTTCATTTTCGTAAGGAAATAAAAAGGATAAAGCATGAAACTTTTCGGAACAGACGGTGTAAGGGGGAAAGCCGGAGAAGTGATAACCCCTTTTTTGGCTATGAAACTTGCAATGGCTTTTGGAGATACCATTCCTAAAAAAACGAAAAAAATTCTTGTAGGTAAAGATACCAGAAGAAGCGGGTATATGATAGAAAATGCAATAGTCAGCGGCCTTACGGCGATTGGTTACGACGTTATCCAAATAGGGCCTATGCCAACTCCCGCGGTTGCTTTTTTAACGGAGGATATGAGATGTGACGGGGGGATTATGATAAGCGCTTCTCATAATCCTTATTATGACAACGGAATAAAATTTTTTGACAGCGAGGGGAATAAATTTTCAAAAGAGGTGGAAGAAGAGATTGAAAAAAGGTATTTTGAGAATAATTTTCATCTTAAAACCCAAAAAGAGATAGGAAAAAGTAAAAGAATAGACGACGTTATCGGAAGATATATAGTTCATATAAAATCTTCTTTTCCAAAACACCTTAATCTAAACGGTATAAGAGTTGTGGTTGATGCAGCCAACGGTGCGGCTTATAAAGTCGCTCCTACTATTTTTAACGAATTAGGAGCCGATGTAATTACAATTAATGATGAACCAGACGGATTTAATATCAATCAAAACGCAGGGGCTATGCACCCGGAGGTGTTGGCTCAGAAAGTAAAAGAATACAGGGCCGATATCGGTTTTGCCCTTGACGGGGATGCGGACAGGCTGGTTGTTGTCGATGAAAGGGGAGAGATAGTTGACGGGGATAAACTTTTAGGAGCCCTTGCTTATTACCTTCATAAAAAAGGAAAACTTAAAAACGCCGGAATTGCAGTAACGGTTATGAGTAACGGAGCGCTTGAAGAGTTTTTGAAAAAATACGGAATTAAAGTTTTTAGAAGCGCTGTGGGGGATAAATACGTTCTTGAGGTTATGAAAAAAGAGGGTCTGAATTTCGGAGGAGAACAGTCCGGACATATAATTTTCAGCGATTACGCAAAAACGGGTGACGGACTTGTAAGCGCCCTTCAGGCAGTTGCATATATGATAGAAAGCGGAAAAAAAGCTAGTGAGGCTTTTAATCTTTTTGAACTTTATCCTCAGGTTCAGACCAATATAAACGTAAGCGAAAAAATACCTTTTGAAAAGATAGAAGGCGCCGATGAGATGTTAAAATCCGTCGAAAACGAAGGTTACAGACATCTTGTAAGATATTCAGGTACGGAAAACAAGCTGAGGCTGCTTATAGAGGGCGAAAGTGAAACAAAAGCAAAAGAGCTTCTTGAGATGTTAAAGCAGTTTTTTAAAAGCAGACTTTCTTAATAACGGAAAATGAAAAATGGAAAAACGAAAATTAATTAAGTTTTTTATTGCTTTTGTTTTAATTTTTTTAATTGACCAGGGTATAAAATATCTTTTTTTAAACGGATTTGAGTGGCAGGGAAAATGTATTTCTTTGGTGTTGACTTTTAATAAAGGGGTTGCTTTTTCCATGTTCGAGTTTTTGGGCGAATATCTTAAATATTTGCAGCTTTTGCTTATAGCCGCACTTGTTTATCTTTTTTATAAAGAAAACATATTAAAAACCCATCCCGTAGTTTCGGGAATTTTATTCGGAGCTGCAGTGTCTAACCTTTTAGACCGGTTTTTAAGAAAAGGGGTGGTTGATTATGTATACTGGCACTGCGGGTTTGATTTTGCCATTTTTAATTTTGCCGATGTAATGATAGATTTGTCTATAGCCCTGTTTGCATATTTTTATTTTTTTGGTAAAATTTCGAAAAAGGTCGCATAGCTCAGTTGGTAGAGCACTACCCCGACACGGTAGGGGTCGCTGGTTCGAGTCCAGCTGCGACCACCACTGCACAATCTTCTTTTAAATTCCTAATATTTGATTTTACTTCCCGTTGACATCAAGGCTGTTTTATGCTGAAAACATGTAAATAACGAAAAAGTAAAAATGTGACAGCGTTGCGGATTTTAACGAAAATTTTGCCCTAAAAAAAGTGCGTCTACCCGTTCGCACTTTTTAGCAGAATTTGAGTGGTGCGTAAGCAAAAAGGAGCACGAAGCTGTCATATTTTTATCTTTGTAGTTTAGCATGAAATAACCCTGCTTCCCGTTGACATTAAAATAAAATTAAGTTAAAATTCAAGCAAAAAAGGAGATTACAATAAAGAGGGATAACATTGAATAACCGCTTCTTTAATAACTTCTTATATACTTCTAAAATCATTTTAATTCAAAAGGAACTTAATGAGTGATATAATCGGATACAAGATTGGCGATAATATTGTCGATTTGCAGACAATAGAAGCCAAAAATATCGATATAAGCGGGGCAACTCCCATATATTTTGAAGACAGTGAAGACGCACTTGAAATTATCCGCCATTCGGCTGCCCATTTAATGGCTCAGGCTATAAAAGAGCTTTATCCGGAAGCTAAATTTTACGTGGGGCCTACGATTGAAAACGGCTTTTATTACGATTTAAAAACTAATACGCCTATCAGTGATAAAGATTTAAAAAACATCGAAAAGAAAATGAAAGCCCTTGCTAAGAAAAAATATGATATTACAAGATATGAAATAAGCAAAGAAGAAGCCAGGGAAAAGTTTAAAGAAGACGAGCTTAAACAGGCTGTTTTGGATATGATACCGGGTGATACCGTATCTATATACAAACAGGGGGAATTTGAGGATTTGTGTAGAGGACCTCATGTGCCTAATACAAAATATCTTCAAAACGTAAAACTTCAAAAAGTTGCTGGTGCTTATCTTGGGGGTGATTCCAAAAACGAAATGCTTACAAGAATTTACGGTACCGCTTTTGCCACAAAAGACGCACTTCAAAAATACCTTAAAATGCTTGAAGAAGCTTTGAAAAGAGATCACAGAAAACTAGGACGTGAACTTGAACTTTGGCTTTTTGAAGAGGATGTGGCTCCGGGAATGCCGATATGGCTGCCAAAAGGGGCGATGCTAAGAAGTAATCTTGAAAAACTTCTTTTTTCTGCCCACATTAGAAGATATTACGAGCCGGTAAGGGGACCTGAACTTTTAAAAAGCGAAATGTGGAAAATTTCCGGACATTATTATAATTATAAGGAAAACATGTATTTCACGGAAATAGAACACGATGAGGAAAACAGACCGGCTGAAGAGTATGGTATAAAACCGATGAACTGCTTAGCTCATGTTAAAATCTTCGGATATAAAACAAGAAGCTATAAAGAATTGCCTCTTAGATTTTTTGAATTCGGGACCGTTCACAGACATGAAAAAAGCGGTGTTTTACATGGGCTTTTAAGAGTTAGGGAATTTACCCAAGATGATGCGCATATTTTCTGTAGACCCGACCAGATTGAGGAAGAAGTTATAAAAGTACTTGATTTTGTTGATTCGATTATGCAGAGGTTTGGGTTTGAATATGAAATGGAAATTTCGACAAGACCGGAAAAATCCATAGGAAGCGATGAAATCTGGGAAAAAGCCACTTATGCTTTAAAAGAAGCGCTTAATAAACTTGGAAGAGAGTACGGGGTTGATGAAGGCGGTGGAGCGTTTTACGGACCTAAAATAGATATAAAAATTACCGATGCAATCGGTAGAAAATGGCAGTGCGGGACTATTCAGATAGATTTTAACCTTCCTGAGAGATTTGACATAAGTTATGTGGACGAAAACAACGAAAGAAAACGCCCTGTTATGATTCACAGAGCGATTATTGGAAGTTTTGAAAGATTTATAGCTATTCTTACAGAGCATTACGCAGGGGAGTTTCCGACATTTATAGCACCTGTAAAAGCGATTTTTGTTCCTATTGGGGAAAAACATATAGAATATGCTAAAGAAATTCAAAAAGAGCTTTTAGAAGACGATATTAAAACTGAAGTATTTGCCGGTAATGATTCTCTTAATAAAAGAATCAGAAACGCCGAAAAACAAAAAGTCGGTTATGTGGTAATTGTTGGTGATGAAGAAGTTGAAACTGAAACTGTTGCTATTCGAGATAGAAAAAAAAGAGAACAATATAAAATGAAAAAAGGAGAGTTTGTGGAAATGATTAAAAACTTAAGCGAGGTAAAACTATGAGTAAAAAAGAAGATAAAACATTAATAAATGAAGAGATTATTGATTTTACAGACAGAGTAAGACTGGTTGACGGAGAAGGGGAGCCAAAAATTGTTGATTCCCAAAAAGCCCTTGAAATAGCTTATAATAAAGGGCTTGATTTGGTTCTTGTAGCGCCTCAGGCAAATCCTCCGGTTGCTAAAGTTATGGATTACGGAAAATATAAATACGAACAGGAAAGAAAGAAAAAAGAGGCTAAGAAAAAACAGGTTAAGATAGAAGTTAAAGAGATTAAATTTACTTCAAAAATACAGGATAACGATATAAACTATAAAGTAAAACACGCAAGGGAATTTCTTGAAAAAGGAAAGCATGTTAAACTTAGAGTCTTTTTAAGAGGAAGGGAACTTGCCACTCCTGAAAAAGGATTTGAGGTTATTAACAGGGTTTGGGAAATGTTAAAAGATGTTGCGGAAAAGCAAAACGAGCCTAAACTTGAAGGGAACTATATTAACCTATTGGTAACACCGCCTAAAAAGAAGAAAAAATAATTTCTTTTTAGGTTTTTTTATATTTAATGAAAAGTGTCTGAGAAAAAATGTTTTAAATAAAAAAAGAAGAAAAAGAGAGGTTATTTACTGATTTGCTGGATTGCTTTTTCTTTAAACTCTTTGAGTTTTTGAAGAAGTTCTTTAAACAGACTTTCTGTTTTGTGATTTGCTTTAATCTCTTTTTCAAGGTTTTTAATTGCTTTTTCAAGCATTTTGTAAGTAGTGTCGCTTTTGCTTGTATATCCTAAAACTTCTCCGAGTTTAAGTTGATATTTTGCTTCTTCAAGATATTTTATAGCCTGTTTTTTATCTTTTTTAACAATTTTTGAAGCTTCAGTTATAAGCGCTTCGGCTTTTACGATAGGAATTGGAATAATTGTATCTATTTCAACCAAAGTCGATAACGCCATTGCAAGCACGTCTTGGGCTTCTTTTACTTTGCCTTCGTTTAAGTATCTAACTGCAAGCTGTAAAGCCGCAGGATATGTCGCTAAAGGCAGATTAACCGTTTTAATTACGATTTCATCTCTTAAAGTGTTTAAAAGAGCTCTTGCTTCAGGCAGTTTGTTTTCTGCTACTAAAAGTTTTGCTTTAGATACCATTTTTGCCACATCTTTTAATTCGCCTTTAAATTCATATGCTTCCATTTGAATATCAATTGGTAAAAGATAAGGCGCATTTGGAGAATTAAGTACGATAGCAAGTTGACCTATCGCGTTTTTCAACGCTTCTTTTGCTTTATCTATTTTTTTTGAATTTAAATAGATTAAAGCATCCTGAGTATACTGAATAGCTCTTATTGCTTCTTTTATAAGCTTTGTATCGTTTTGAGCTTTTTGTTCCGCTTTTGTAACTGCGTTTTTGCTTACCTGGTTTGTTTTGTTGTCCGCCGCAAAAGCTGTGCTTGTTAAAACAGCCGCTGCTAATGCAGATGTTAGTAGTTTTTTCATATGTCCCTCCTTAGAATTTTTAAGTTGTCGTATTATATAAAATTTAGTTGTATTATGTCAAGTTTTTTAATAAGACTGATTTAAAAATTAATCTTATTTTAAGATTTGGATTGTGTTATAATTACGGCAAAAAAGGCCGTTAATGCAAGATAAAATAAGAAACTTTTCCATCATAGCCCATATCGACCATGGAAAATCGACTTTAGCCGACAGGCTTATAGAGTTTTGCGGTGGTATTAGTGAAAGGGAAAAGGAAGACCAGCTTCTTGATACCATGGATATTGAAAAAGAAAGAGGAATTACCATTAAAGCCCAAAGCGTAAGGCTTGAATATAAAGGGCATATTCTAAATCTTATTGATACGCCAGGACATGTAGATTTTTCTCATGAAGTCAGCAAATCGTTAAAATCGAGCGAAGGTGCGCTTTTGGTGGTTGACGCAAGTCAGGGGGTGGAAGCCCAGACGTTAGCCAATGTTTATATGGCGATTGAAAACGACCTTGAAATAATTCCGGTAATTAATAAAATAGACCTTCCAAGCGCCGAGCCTGAAAGGGTTGCCGAAGAAATTGAGCAGACAATAGGAATTGACGCTAGCGAAGCGATAATGGTAAGTGCAAAAACGGGGCAGGGTATAGAAGAACTTCTTGATGCCATAATCGAGAGAATTCCTGCTCCTCAGGGCAACCCGGAGGCTCCTACCAAAGCGCTGATTTATGACAGCTGGTTTGATAATTATCTTGGGGCCGTATGTCTTGTGAGGGTATTTGACGGAAGCATTAAAAAAGGCGAGGAAGCGCTTGTTATGGGTACGGGCAAAAAGCATAAGATTTTAGACCTTTATTACCCTCATCCTTTAAGAAAACTAAAAACGGATGAAATCAAAACCGGTGAAATCGGCGTGGTTGTTATGGGACTTAAAAACGTGGCCGATATCAGAGTGGGAGATACGATTACCATGGCGAAAAATCCGGCAGGCGAGCCTGTTGAAGAGATGAGCGAAGCTAAAAGTTTCGTTTTTGCCGGAATTTATCCTATAGATACGGATAAATACGATGATTTAAGGGATGCTCTTGAAAAGCTTAAATTAAACGATGATTCCATTACTTTTGAGCCCGAAACATCCCAGGCTTTGGGATTTGGATTTAGAGTCGGGTTTCTTGGAATGCTTCATATGGAAGTTATTAAAGAAAGGCTAGAGAGAGAATTTGGGATAGAGCTTATCGCCACGGCACCAAGCGTTACATATAAAGTAAAGCTTACCGACGGAAGTGAAATAGAAATAAGCAATCCGAGCGAACTTCCGCCTCCGAATAAAATAGACAAAATTTATGAGCCTTATGTAAAAGCCACTATTTTAACACCGGCTGAGTATGTGGGGAACTTAATTCAGTTTTTAAATGAAAAAAGGGGAATCCAGCTGAAAATGGAATATCTCTCCCCTGAGAGGGTATTGCTTGAATATGAAATTCCTTTAAATGAAATCGTAACCGATTTTTACGATAAACTAAAAACGCTTACAAAAGGATATGCCAGTTTTGATTACGAGCCTGTTGGATATAAAGAAGGTGATTTGGTGAAGATGGACATAAGGGTTGCCGGAGAGCCTGTGGATGCTTTGAGTATTATTGTCCCTAAAGACAAAGCCGAGAAAAAGGGAAGGGAACTTATTAAAGTTATGAAAGAACTTATCCCAAGACAGCTTTTTGAAGTGGCTATTCAGGCAAGTATCGGAAACAAAATTATCGCCCGTGAGACGGTAAAAGCCCTAAGAAAAGACGTAACGGCAAAATGTTACGGAGGAGATATAAGCAGGAAAAGAAAACTTCTTGAAAAACAGAAAAAAGGTAAAAAAAGAATGAAAGCAATAGGAAAGGTAAATATTCCTCAAGAAGCGTTTTTAAGTGTATTAAAGATTGACTGATGAATATTTTATATATTGCGGCTACGATAATCACTGTTATAGGTCTTAAATTTCTTTCCCCTTTTTTAATTTATTTAATTCTTTCTATATTTTTAACCATTTTAATTTATCCCCTTGTGGCGTTTTTTGAAAAAAGAGGAATGCCGATTTTTGTAGGATATACATTTTCAGCTTTACTGGTTGTATTTATTTTCGGGGCTATGTTTATGGTTATAAATTCTTCTTTAAAGGAATTTTTGCAAAACGCTTCTTTTTATCAGGATAAATTTTCAACGGCTGTTACGCAAATAAACGGATATCTGGAAAATTTTGATATGAGAATAGATTCTTCTATGTTAAACGCCGTTAATATAGTGCCTTTAATAAAAACGTTTTTGGCAAAAGCCGGAAATTTAATAAAGGGTTTTTTGATTGTATTTATAGGGGTTTCTTTTATGATATTCGAATCTAAAAATTTCGGTAAAAAAATTTCTTTAATTGCCGAAAATAAAGATACATTAACGTTGTTTTTTAAAAATACCCAAAAATACTTTGTTATCAAAACCTTTACTTCCGCTTTGACAGGTTTACTCGTGGCGCTTATGCTTTTGTATTTTAAAGTGCCTTATGCGTGGCTTTTAGGGATAACGGCTTTTATATTCAATTTTATTCCCGTAGTTGGGTCTATTGTGGCTGCAATTCCAGGAATTTTAATTTCATTTGTTATTTATGATTTAAACGTTGCCGTTTATGTAACAATAGGATATATAATTATAAATAATGTGGTTTCAAATATAATAGAGCCAAAACTTATGGGAGAGGGGCTTGATTTGTCTCCGGCAGTCGTATTTTTTTCTCTTCTTTTATGGGGATGGGTTTTTGGCATTGTAGGGACGTTTTTAGCCGTTCCTCTTACCATGACGCTCAAACTGGCTTTAATAAGTTATGAAAGAACGAAATGGATTGGAATGTTGCTTTCTAAGTAATTTAGGTTCCTGATAAAGAAAATAAAAGAAATATTTTGAAAAATAGAAAATAAGGACATAAAATGCCAAACATTGAAGAAAGTAAAAAGTTCGAAAAAGATTATTCAGATGACAGTTTTTGGGATAAAGTAAAAAACTTTGCAAAAAAAGCGGGGTGTGAGGTTTTAGAAAAGGCTCTCACACTTTACTATACTGCAAAAGATGAAGATACTCCGGCACATGTAAAAGCTGTAATTTTTGCAGCACTTGGATATTTTATTTCTCCTCTTGACGCTATACCTGATGTTACGCCGATTGTAGGTTTCAGTGATGACTTAGGCGTATTGGTTGCTACGATTGCCATGGTTGTAAGCAGTATAAAAGAAGAGCACAAAATAAAAGCAAAAGAAAAACTCTCACAATTTTTGGATTGTGAATAATGCAAAACCTGTTAATCCTATGTTATAATTCTATAAAGCCATCAGGAGTGAGTTATGAGAATATTTATAATATTTATACTGCTACTTACAGCAAATGCAAATACTACGAATGAAGAAATACTAAAAAAACTAAATAAAATTGAACATAATCAAGAATTGATTAAACAGGAAATGAAGTTGCGCTTTGAAGGTATCGATAGACGTTTTGAAGCTATTGATAAGCGTTTTGAATCTATTGATAAACGTTTTGAAGATATGAACAAACGCTTTGAAACCCTTACTAATTTCATATTGGCGCTGACGACGGGAATATTTGGACTTATCGGATTTATGATGTGGGATAGAAGAACAGTTGCTGAAAAAGCAAGAAGGGAAATGGAAAAATCGGATTTATTTAACAAAAAAGCCGATATAGAATATGTAAATAACCTGGTAAAAGCTATAAATGAGCTACTGGCAAAAGACGAAACAGCAAGAGATATTTTTAAAAAATACGGGATTATTTAAATAATCCTAAAGCCGAGAGTAAAAAAGTAACCGAAAGGGATAAGAACTGAAAGAAATAAAAGGAGTCAGGGATTGAAAAATTTACTTTAAGGTTCAAATTCTAAGTTTTAAAAAGCAGATTGTAAATCTAAAAAAAGTCTATTCAATAGATACAGGGCTTTGAAAAAGAGCAGGGTTGTTTTATGCTAAACTACAAAGATAAAATATAACAGCTTCGTGCTCCTTTTTGCTTATGCACCACTCAAATTTTGCTAAAAAGTGCGAACGGGTAGACGCACTTAATTTAGGGCAAAATTTTCGTTAAAATCCGCAACTTTGTCTTTTTTTACTTTTTCGTTACTCGAATTTTTTCAGCGTGAAACAGCCCTGGACTTTTGGGTTAAAATACTTGGTATAACGAGTGATTTTGATATAATATTACTCACCACACCAAAAGGATC
Organism: Caminibacter sp.; assembly: GCF_053999135.1. Classification (NCBI taxonomy): domain Bacteria; kingdom Pseudomonadati; phylum Campylobacterota; class Epsilonproteobacteria; order Nautiliales; family Nautiliaceae; genus Caminibacter; species Caminibacter sp. The sequence continues at coordinate 8,588 of NZ_JBMXVQ010000016.1, read as the reverse complement.
ATAGTGAATAGAGAAGAAATAATAGAAATTTTAAATGAATGGAATTTTTGGAACAAAGATTTACCTGATACTTTAAAAAGAAAAAGTTACGAAAACGAAATAGAAAAAAAGTATAAAACACAAGAGGTTATATTTTTAAAAGGTGTAAGAAGAAGCGGGAAATCTACAATTTTAATCAATCATATTAAAAATTTGCTGAGTTATGGCGTAAAAAAAGAAGAGATACTTTTTGTCAATTTAGAAGATCCGAGATTTGCTCCTTTTTTAGATTTGTCGCTTTTAGAAAAAATCAAAGAAGCTTATATTTATTATCTTAAACCTCAAAACAAACCTCATATTTTTTTAGATGAAATACAAAATATTGAGGGGTTTGAAAAATGGCTAAATAAAGAGTATGAATTAAAAAGCAGTTTTTTATACGCAACAGGTTCAAATTCTAAGCTGTTAAGCAAGGAAATAAGTTCGGTTCTAAGTGGCAGATATTTAGATGTTTTAGTTTATCCTTTAAGTTTTAGGGAATTTTTGCAATTTAAAGGTTTAAATATAAAAAATGAATTTGAATATATTTCAAACAGGCTTGAGATTGAGAGATATTTTGAAGAGTTTATGGAGTTTGGAGGATTTCCAAAAGTAGTTCTTACAGAAGACGAAGAGTTGAAAAAGGCGGAGTTAAAAAGTTATTTTGATTCAATTTTACTTAGGGATATTGTGGCAAGATATAAGCTTGATAATTTTTTAAAACTTGAACAACTTTCAGTCTTTTTACTCTCAAACATTTCAAATTTAGTATCTAACAATAAACTTAAAAATATCTTAAACATCTCATATGAAACGATAGAAAAATACATGGAATATTTACAAAACGCGTTTTTAATATATACGGTAAAAAAATTTGACTGGTCTTTAAAAAAGCAGATTGTAAATCTAAAAAAGGTCTATTCAATAGATACAGGGCTTTCAAAAAGAGTATCTTTTGAAGTAGGCAGAAAAAAAGGTGATTTGCTTGAAAATATTGTATTTTTGGAGCTTAAAAGAAGATTTGAAAATATTTACTACTATAAAACTAAAGATAATTATGAGGTTGATTTTTTGATTAAAGAGAATGAAAAAATAACTCATTTGATTCAGGTAAGTTTGACTTTAAATGACGAAAAGACCCTAAAAAGAGAAATTAGAGCGCTTCAAAAAGCAAAAGAAGAACTAAAAACCGATGCCAAACTCATACTTTTAACTCTTGATAATCCACAAATTGAAAATAATGATGTAGAAATTATTAACGTGATAAAATGGTTGTTGTTTGTATAATACCCCAATAGGAATGAAAAATCAAATCTTAAAAACAAAGATCAAAGATTTAGAAGATAAAAATGCCAAACTTAAAGTTGAAAGGGATTATGAAGAAATGGGGGATAATGAATTAAACAAAAATAAATCAAAATCAACTAATAATAATTTTGTTAAAATACAAATAAAAAAGAAAGAAAATGACGGAAAAAGAAAAACAAAAAGCACTGAAATTAGTTGAAAATTTAAAAGATTCTTTCAAAGAAGAAGAAGTAGAGAGTTTTTTTGAAAAATTCAAAAACTTAAGTTTCATAAATGATATGAAACTGCTTTTTGAAATGATTACGGATAAAAAATATTCACTTTCAGCTGCAACTTACGCAACAATAGCAGGTGTGCTTGCATATGTTGTCCTGCCTTTTGACGTAATCCCCGATTTTTTATCGGGGATAGGATTTATAGACGATGCATTTGTAATTTCATTTGTAATAAAACAGTTAAAAGACGAAATAGAAAATTACAAGAGATTTAAAAATGCAAAAAAATATTGAAAAATTATATTTTAAATTTTTGTTCAGTGATAGTGTGAAAGTCAAGGAAGCGGCTAAAGAATTAAACGTTACAATCAGGAGTATTCAAAACTATATCAAAACACTTCAAAAATATTATGAAATAGAAAAAGTTAAAAAAGGAGAATACAAACTAAGAGAAAAACCATCAATTTTAGAAAATGAGCTTTTTGAGCTTTTTAAAGAGTTTGTTTTTTCGGTTAATCTTCATATTTTTAAAAAATATGAGAATGAAATAAAAAAAATTTTCTTTAAAGAAAACAAAAATATAGTATCAAATTTAAAAATTGAAAGTTTTGATATTTTAAGCTTAAAAGCTTATCTTTATTTTATAAAAGAAAATATTTCTCTAAATATTGAATATAAAAGCAAAAGCTATACAATTCATCCCTTGAAAATAGGAAACTTTGATTTAAGATGGTATCTTTTCGGATATGATTTAAAAGAAGAAAAAATCAAAACTTTTCATATAAACTCCATTTCTTCTTTTACTTCTTTAAATGACAATCTCCTAAATAAACAAATCAATATAAATTTTGATTCTAAATATTTCAACCATAATAAAAAAAGTACGGTTATAAAAGTAAAAAAAGAATTTAAAAACTATTTCGAAAAAGAAAAATTTGAATTCGAATATTATCATATAAAAGAGCTTGTGGAGTTTCTTAAAAAACACCTCACAATGATTGAGCTTGAAGATAAGCATTTAAAAGACAAAATTAAAAATATTTTGCTAAAAGAGATTGAAACTTTATAAATTTGTTATAATTTTATAAAAACGGAGAAGAAAATGACTCAAACTATTGAAAATCCAACAATTATTCTGCCAAAAGAGTCTGATAAATTAATAAAAGAATCTTTTAAAAAAAAGAAATCAAAAAAGCGTGTAAATAATAAGAAAACAATAAAACATCATAACTTAAACTGGTTAAATGAGATATAAACTTTTTCCACTCTCAGAACTGCTCAATTTTACTTCTAAATCTCAAATCAAAAAACTTCTAAAAACTTTTCATTGTGATAAAAATAAGGATTTAGAGTCTTTTTTACACAATAAAGCTGTTTTATTTGAAGAAAAGGGAAGAAGCAGGACGTATCTGTATGTTGATACAAACACCAAAGAAACGGTTGCATATTTTACCATATCAATATCCTCTCTTTATGTAGAAGAGTTTTCAAAAGAAACAATAACGATTTTATACGGACAAGAAAATATTAAATTGAAATGCCTTCCATGTTATTTGATAGGTCAGTTGGGAAAAAGTGATACTTGTGATAAAAAAATAGGAAAAATATTATTAAAACAGGCATTAAAAACAATTATTAAAGGTTATTATCTCTTTAACGGGAGATTTGTTTTATTAGATGCAATTAATAATGAAAAAATTATTAGCTTTTATGAAGAAAACGGTTTTATACCTATCGAAAATTTAGATGAAAATAAAGAAGTTGTTAACAATGATATACTGGTTAATTTAAATACGAAAACCAATTTCGTTTTTTTTGTGTTAAAATTGTTTTAAAAAAGGTTTGAAAATGCCAATAGGAAAATACTACAAATACAAATGCAAAAAATGCGGCTACACTTTTACTAAATATCAATCAGACGTGTTTATGCCCGTAAGTTGTCCTAAATGCGGCGGTAAGGTTGAAATTGTTTCATCAAGTATGATTAGAAATCCGTTAGAAGAAGTTATTGATATGGTTAAGAATGTTTTTAAAAAATAAGGAGAGAAAATGGGATTATTTGACGAAATCAAAAAAGTGGCACAAGAAAAAATAAACAATTATCTTCCAGCTGAGGGGATTGAGGAAGAAACTTTAAATAAATTAGTACCTTTAGCACCGAAATGGGTGCAAAATATTATTAAAAACAAAGAAGTTATAATTCCTGCCGAAATTATAGAAAACAAACTTAAAAACAAAGTTAAAAAAGTTAACATTACAAAAGATGGAATCTTAATTACGGCAAATAAACAAACCAAATTAATGAATATAGATGTTTCCTTTAAGATCATTATAACTTCAATCAATCTAAAAAGATTAAATCTAAAATTTTTAATCAGAGATATAAATATTGAAAAATCAAAAGATGCTAATTTAATTCAAAATATTTTAACTCCAATTTTAATTCCTTTAACCAAAATAATTATTGAAAGCATAATAAAAGAGAAAATATTAAATCTATCAGACAAAGATATTTTATTTAAAGAAAGTATCTTAGGAGAAAATTTAGAACTTGTTTGTGATTTTTCAAACGTTGAAAAAGCAAAATTAATAAAACAAAAATTGCCAATAGTTGAAAAATCTATGGCTGAATTTGTAGAAGTTAGCAGAATTGAACATTTAGACAATGGAGTGAAAATTAAATTTGATATTGTAAAGGAAAAATAATGGAAACTGTAACAGTGACAACTAAAGAAGACTTAGAAAAAGCTGTAGAGAAAGGGTATTCGGAAATAATAGTTAAAGCAATCCTATAATAAATAAAGGAGATAAAATGTGTTTAGTAGAATTAAAAGAAAAAATAATTAAGCTTTCCAATAATGAATTAAATGAAATAGTAGAAATTTTAGAAAAACTTTCTCATAAACCTTTTGTTGATGTAGTATTTGCTGGTAATATTTCTAATGGTAAAAGCACGGTTGTTAATAGTTTAATAAAACAAAATTTACTACCTTCAAGTGTAGGTAGTACGACTGCAAATCTTTTTTTGATAAAAAAAGGAGACAATAAAATTGTTACTTTTTTAAACAATGAGATTCAAGAATATGATTTAACATCGGAAAAATTAAAAGAATTAAATAATAAAAAATTTGACAAAATAGAAGTGCATTTAGATAACTTTCCTTATAAAAACGTTGTATTTATTGATACACCAGGAATTAATGACATCGATAAAGAAAAAGAATTAATAAGTTTAGAATATATACCTTTTGCGGATATTGTTGTATTTGTATTAGATATTTCAAAAGGGTTAACGAAAAGTGAAGAAGAGTTTTTTAATAATAAAATTTTAAAAAGTCATAAAGATAAAATATTTATTCTTTTAAATAAATTAGATACTATTGATGATGAAGGTTATATGCCTAAAGTACTGCAAGATTATCAAACATTCAAAATATCTGCTAAAAAATATTTAGCTGGAGTTATATTACAAGATGAAAATAAAATAAAAGAAAGTAATTTTTCAGAATTTAAAAATAGTTTTGAGAATTATTTAAATTCTTTAGATATAGTGAAACTTAAAAAAACAAGAACAAAAAAATTATTAGAAGATATAAATCAAATAGCAGAGTTTCAGATAAATGAAATAATGGAAAATTTAAAACTATCAAAAGAAGAATTACAAATAAAACTTGATAAATTAAAAAATGAATTAAATGAAAAAAAAGAAATTTTAAATAAAGCTTTTGAGGAAATAGATAAAAAAACCAATGAATTAAAAAATTTCATTGAAATAAGATTATCCGAATTAAAAGTTAATTTAAAAAAAGCTAGTATTAGAGAAGATATAATAATTGAGTTTGAGAACGCTCTTTTAGATATTAAGAAAAAAACAAATGATATATTTAAAACTATTATTAATGATTATGATATACAATTTGATATTTTAGATGAACTATTATTATTTATCAATTCAATAATTAATACTTTAAGTGAGTTTATTATCTCTAGTATAGATTTCGCTAAAGGAGTTATAAAAGAAGTCATAAAAGATGATGATAGTGATAAAGCAAAAGAAAAGGCAAAAAAATTTGAAGAAAAATTAAATAAAGTTGAATTTGGAACTAAAATAGTAAATAATGTATTTAGTACAACAAAAAGTATAAAACTAAACAAAACAATAAATGAAAATATTAATAATTTAAAAAATTCTATAATTAAAGAAATTGATAATATCTCAAAAGAGAAGAAAAGAGAAATTGAATTTAAAGAATTAGCTGAAATAAAATCTTCTATTTATGCAATAGAATCTTCTACAAAAAATATTTCTCATAAAAAAGAAGATATTGAAACTAAAATAAATTATCTTGAAAATGAAAAAGAAACAATTGAAAAAATTGTTAATCAATGCAAGGGGGAATTATGCTAGAAAAATTTGTAAAACAAAAAGAAGAATTAACAAATGAAGTAAATAAAATTTTAAATAAAAATATTGAAATTTTAAGAGGTAAATTTGAAGAATTAAAACAAAGAATTCAAAAAGAAACTATTACTATAGGTGTAATGGCCACAGTAAGTAATGGGAAAAGCACTTTTTTAAATGCATTAGTTTTTGAAAATCAGGTATTAGATGCAAAAAGTGGTGAGACAACTGCAACATTATTTGAAATAAAATATGGTAAAAAATATAAAATTAATGAAAAAGAATTAAATTCTTTAGAAGAACTAAAAAAAGAAATTCAAAACATAAATCGAGAATTACTTAAAAAATTAAAAGACGGAAGTGAATTTAAAACAATAATAGTTGAAATTCCTATCGAAAAATTAAAAAATATAGTATTACTTGATACACCAGGTTATGGAAGTATTAATGAAAATATAATGAAAAAAATTTTAATAGAAGCATCTAAAAAAAGTGATGCAATTGTATTAATTTTAGATATTTCACAAGGATTAAAACAAGAAGATAAAAAATTTTTAGAAGAAATAAAGGAAAACAATTTAATAGATAAAACATTTATTGTTTTAAATAAGATAGATGCTGTTATAAATGAGGATGATAAGGAATTAAAGTCTGAAGAAGAATTAAAAAAAGAAATTGAAGATGTCATTAATAAAACAAAAGAAGAAGTCAATAAAATTATATCTACAAATCATATATATGCTCTTTCAGCTAAAAAAGCATTGGTTGGTAAGTTAAAAAATAATAAAGAAAAATTAAAAGAAAGTAAATTTGAAAGTTTTGAGAGAATTTTCTGGGAAGAATCAATAAAATTAAAACAAAATAAATTTAAATATGAAATTAATTATTTTAATCGTTTAAAAAATGAATTTTGTAAAGAATTAAAATCTTTAATAAAAAATAGAATAGATAGATATGGGAATTTAAAAGATTTATTAAATGCTTGTCCCGACATAAAAATTGAAATGGAAATTGAAACTCTAAAAAATAAGCAAGAATTATTGTCACAAGCATTAAATTTTCAATTAGATAAAGAAAAAGATAAGAAGTTTAAAGAAAAAGTATTTGATACATTAAGAAGTGATTGAAGGTATAGATTAGATGATGTGGGATTTTTTGAATCTTTTAGCGAAGACAATTGGAATTATGCAATAAAAAGAGGTTTAGAAGACTTTGAAAAAGATTTCTCTAAAATTTTTGTTGAAGACTATTTTAAACCAATACTTTTTTTAATTCAAGATAATGTTTATAGAGCAAATGATATTATAAAGGAGATTAATATAATAATTGATGAACTGTCAAGATTAACAAGTAATGATTTAAAAAAATTTGATTTAATTGAACTTGATTTTAAAATTAATTCTAAAGGGGAGATTGAATATTCTTCAAAAGAATTTGTGAATTTATTAGAAGATTTAGGTTTTTCAGCGGCAGCTGGAGCTGCTGGATTTGGAGTGGGTATGGCTCTTGAGTTAATTGCAGGAAGACTTATTACTTTTTCTATACCTGTAATTGGTTGGATATTAGGAATTGCAGCTGCAGGATATACATTATATAAACAATCACAAAAAAGTGAAGAAATTTTAAGAATGGTAATCAATGAAATAAAACCTCAAATTTTAGAATTAATTAATGATAAACAAAATCAAATAAAAGATAATTTAATTGATGTATCAAAAGATGCAGTTCAAAGAAAAATAGGAGAAATTCAAAATACTATTAATGAAATGATTAAAGTATTAAAAGCAACAAAAGAAGAAAAAATAAAAATTCAGGAACAATTATCTAACATTAATAAAGAGATAGAAAATTTTGAAAAAATTTTTAAGGAAATATGTGAATAACCTGTTAATCCTATACAACCCGTATTATCAAAAAAACGTAATAAAAGAACATTTAGAAGTATTGCTTGAAAACGGGGAAGTGGCTTTCGGGAAATTAAAATCAAAACTCAAAAGCACTTCCCACCCGTTTGAGGAAAAACTGCAAGAACTCATTCAAAACGTTAACGAAGATAATTATCTTCAACTGTTTCTTACCGATTATTCAAGCATATATGTCGCAAAAGTTATAAAAGTTTCAACTAAGGATTTAAGCGCAAAAGCACCTGTGTATTATAAAAATTACGATGTTGAGGCGTGGTTTTTGATTGATGATATGTATGAAATTATAATAGATGATTTTGAAAGCGTGAGGGATAAAATACTTGCAAATTTCACTACTCCGAATTATGGTAACCACACTTTTGCCCTTTACGGTAACAATTATGCGTATCCTTTAATAATTGAGCAGAAAAACGAAATCGATTATTTTTTAGATGTTGAAGACAAACTGTATAAAAACATATATAAAAGCGAAGAATATCTGAAATACAAAAATATTTTGCAGGAATATGTGTTTGGTGATTTGATTTATAAAATGCATCCTAGAAGCCTTGATAATATAATTTCGGCAGAAATAGAGTATCAGCATTACAAAAAAGATTTGACATATGATTTTAACTCAATTGTTATAAAATATTCAAAAGTAATAGAACTTGAAATATATCTGTTTTTGAAAGAGCTTTTTAGGTTGATTTATGAAAATATTAAGGATATATCATATAC